>NZ_JBFEFW010000039.1:0-50520 GCF_047229145.1 Brevibacillus jepli | reverse complement strand
CTTAAGCTAATGACTACTACTGCCTTCGCCATTCGGGACTTTAACCCTATAGATAACGCCCATGCTGGGCGCACATTGAGAATGTCCAAGCGCAATGCTTGGACATTTTTTCTGGGACTCTTCCACATATTCACACGGCTAGGAGACTCGAAAGGCTTGTCTTCTCATCCACATCGTTGCAACCCACTTCTCCCCTTTGATCACGGGTGCACCTGCATGTAAAGTGGACTCGTTTAATTCATGATTGCTGTAAAAATATTCGAAGTAGACTGCCATACCTTTGGTGGGGAAAACAGATAAATTAAGCAAAGGGAATACCGTTTCTCCGCCTTGCTCCACATCATTCAAATACATCACGAGCGTACTAATACGATTGTTGGTACTCGCTCGACTCGTTTCTGCAAAGAAATCATAATGAGGTTTATATTCTTGTCCAGGGATATATCGCAGAACTTGCAAGCCATCACCATGCTCAATAGGAATATTCATGATTTGCGAGATTCGCTGCTCGATTCTTGTAATCGCCTCAGTCTGCTCGCAGAACACCCCGCTGCTCGTTCTCACTTGATTGACCGCACGATTTTCGCCTATTTTTGAGCGTTGCAATCGTTCCCTGGAATGTTCGATAAGCTCATCGCATTCGTCATCGCTAAGCACATTTCCTAATACGACAACCAGCGGTTCCTCATACTTGGCTAGAATTCGAATGTCTCGATCATCTGTATTGATCGTATTTCCAGTATGATCAAATAGCGTTCGTTCTTTCTCTGTCGTATACCCTTTCATCATTATGCAGCCCCATATATATGACATCTATAGCAAAAATAGAATACCATAAAATGGATAAAATCACTCAATTAAATTCACATAAATAAAAATATTAATAATAATGTGTTTGTTGTTGATGTGAGGGGATGCCATGCCCATAGACCCACTCCCACACTTCCGAGAACTCCTCCTGGCTCCAGGCGGAGACCTCCGGCGTATCTCACTAAAGTTGAGCGCTAGTCATGCTACATAGTGAATAAGCAGTAAGGAATTTGAGAGCTACTGTTTTATTAATATTGATTAGTTATTTCATTTCGGTATTTAAACATATACTTTTCTAATTCTATATATAATTTTGGAAACTTCTTTTTTCTTTCTTCAATATTATACGGGATTAAAAAGTCTTCAGTAAAATAATGTTCTAATAGTTCAGTAAAAATATCTTTATTTTTAAATTTTCGTTTCGATACAATTTTTGTACCTAAATCGGTAATTAGAACAAAGTTAAATGAATTTGCATTTTCTGAAATAAAATCAGTATTAAGTAAAGGGTTTAGACTACCCTGGCTCATCTCTACCCATTTTTCAGAAGTTTTATTAATATTGATACTCATTTTAAATTCTTTTCGTATTCTTCGTTCCGTATCCACAAAAAGAAAATCGCTATGTTCTTTAGTAATAAAAAAATGTTTAGCATTAATTTTAAAGCGTTTATCGAGTTCTAATACATTTGGATAAATATAAGGTTTCAAATGAGTTGCTGATTCTATTTGATCGGTACACAATGAAACGCAAATGTTTGAGTCAAAATTCGGTAAAAAATCTAAGTTAAATTTTTTATCATTCACCAGCCAGACTTTTACTATTTTTTCCACAGATAGCTTCTCTAAGAAAAATGAGTGGGGTAATGTATAACCACTATTAAATAATAGCAACTCTCCTTCGAACCAATTTAGGTCATAAGAGTTTTTATATGGTCGATCAAATGCTGGATGACTTAATGTAGTTATATTATGAGAGACTGACTCAAACAAATTAATTTCTGGCAATAAGAACAACTTAGCCAATAAATCTTTACAAATATCTTTTGCTAAATTATCACAAAAAGGCAATTCTCCATCCACACTCTGCCGATCTAAAGATAATGGGAGAATTCCATCAGGATCTAGCACGACTACTTTTGGATTGACTGGAAAGCTGGGATAATTATATTTAAATGAGAGCCCCCTCCAATTTGGAATTAAAAACCCATTGCAAAGCAATTCCTTTCTTTTTGCCCTAAAATCCCAATAAACTAACTGAAATCGATCCGGTCGGAAAGAATATCCGGAAGGCCCTTCAATATTACTATCGATATAGTTATTGATTTCTTCTACTCCTACCCAATTATCTGGGAGCTGTAAAGTTATCTTTGGATAATTTAGCCTGTACCACGCAAACCAAGCTGTATCACTTGGTTTTAAGTCAAAACTATTTTCAAAACATTCTATATCGAACTTCAGCGAGTGGGCAACCTCATTTGAAAGCTCTATTTCTACCGTAGTCCCGACATTTCTATCTATTTTTTCTACTTCAACTTGTTCCGAATCAATCATACATTTAAATTTCCAACCGCAACTATCACTAATAAATCGTGTGCTGACGGAGATTTGCTCCCCAAGTAAAAATGCAGCTAATACTCCAACTCCAAATCGACCGCTTCTAAGTATTTTTGATCCCCCAGCTTTGTCCAAATATTTCGTTGACCAAGCTTCGCTTTTTCTAAAAGAAGCACCTGCTTTGAAAAAGTAGTTCACTATTGTATCAGCAGTCATTCCTATCCCATTATCAGAAATAAAAAGAGAATATCCCTCCGACAAATTCTTTTCTATACTTATAGTAATTTCAGGTTTGTAATTAGTGTTTTCAGTCACTCCATCTTCGTTCTCGGAATAATGCTCACGTTCCCTACAAGCGTCTATTGAGTTTTGTATTAATTCTCTGACCCCAAATGTTGGATTTTTCCCATACAAAGGAGCAATTAATAACTTAATGAGATCAGGATTAGAATCAAAAGCTACTTTTTCTGGCAAATAATTTACTTGAAGATTTTTTTTATCATCTATATTAGATTGAATTCTTCTCAAGAGTATCATTAAATTTTTAAAATCCTTATGATTCCCATAAACCTCACCAAGGACAGCCCACGCCATATCTAATTCACTTTGAATATCATTTAAAAGACGTTTTAATTTTAAGAATAGTTCACTAGATTTAGGATTACCATGAACATATAGCAACTCAGGGTCATCTGCATTATTATGTATACTTTCTATCGATTTATGAGCCTCTCTTTCTACTCTTGAGAGGGGGCTAGTGTACTTTCGTATTTCTAGAGAAGTCGGATTAACTCTGTCCGGTGTAATATGTAGATAGTCCGATATACGTAATACTACCATCAAGAAAATAATTTTAACGTCTTGAGGCGTTTTCCAAGAATGTCTAGTATACTTTTTTTGTAAATAATTAAATGTTTCCCGTACATTTATCCCATGACTTCTTGCAACTAGACCTATCAAATCTCTTAAATATTCAGGTAGTTCTGTTGCGAACGGAATATATCTCCCATCAAAAGCTGGGAAGCCAAAAATTGAAATCTCATGAGCCAATCGCGAATGTTTCCGCCTGATAAATTCGCCAATTAATGATTTATCGTACCCCGTTAATTCGGCTCTTATCAAAGATGGTTTTCGTATGTTTAATTTCTCCCCGAATACTTTTATTATCCTCTTGTCATCCCACTGCTTCATTTCGACCAAATATTTATCCCATTCGTTAGCCCATAAATCATCTTCTTCAAATATCCCCTGTCTATCTTTAGCGCTTCCGTTAATAAGTTCTAAAAAACCTTCATAGCTTATGTGCATTCCTAAATCATGTAAAAGTATTGCTAACATAAGAATCGTGATATCTTTTGCGTTTAATAAATTGTAGGTTTCATCTGTTATTAACCATTGAGCTGTTGCTAATACGTTTTCAATGTGATCTATTCCATGATTAGTGTACTCATCAAAAAATTCAAACTTACTTTCTTTTACAATAAGTTCAAATTTAGCGAAGGTAGTATATACAATACCAGCAAGCTCTTGATTAGTTTCTAGTATCTCTTTAAATTTGCTAGGAACAAACATGTTATCACATCACCCTTTTTAACAAAATAAAAAGACACCAAGTCTATAGGTGTCTTAACTAGTTGATATGTATTTGGTGGAGGCGGGGGGATTCGAACCCCCGTCCGAAAACAGCGATACATGAGCATCTCCGAGCGCAGTCACTCATTTAAATTTCGGTACTGGATTCGCGGAGTGACGCGCTGACCCGTTACCTAGCCTGATTGATCTTCTTCCTTCGGCTCCAGGCGGAAGCCTCCGGCGTATCCCACTAAAGTTGAGCGCTAGTCATGCCACATGGGCGATGGAATGGTAGCGCCTCACTGGTTATTAAGCAGCGAGAGAAAGTTGTTTGTTGCCAGTTAATGGCGTTCCGCGTTGTTGACGAGGTCCGCAGCCCCCCGGCTCGCTTCTCATGCTCTACCATCCCCGTCGAATCCAGAACGCCCCCAGGTAGGTGAGAAAAAGTCTAGGTGAAGAGCCATTAAATCCGCACCTAGACTATAAATAACAGTGTATTGGCTTGTTGTTGCTTATTAAATATAGCACAAGCGACAGCCAAAACTCAACGTTGATTGCTGCCAAGCCTGCCAGTGCAATCCAATCAACCCTTTTGACGTTCGCGCAGAGCACGTTCGATATCTCGGGCAGATTCCTTCTTCTTGAGGTCTTCGCGCTTGTCGTAGTTCTTTTTCCCTTTAACGAGTGCGAGCTCGACCTTGGCCCAGCCGCCCTTCAAATAAATGCTGAGCGGAACCAGCGAGTACCCTTTTTCACGAATCAAACCGTTGAGCTTAAGGATTTCCAGTCTGCTCATCAAGAGCTTGCGGGTCCTTTCTGGCTCGTGGTTGAAACGATTACCCTGCTCGTACGGACTGATGTGCACGTTGTACAAAAGCAATTCGCCATCCTGCACACGGGCGAAGCTGTCCTTGAGCTGGACACGCGCTGCACGCACGGACTTGATCTCCGTACCGGTCAGGGCAATGCCTGCTTCGTATACTTGCTCGATGTGGTAATCGTGGCGTGCTTTTCGGTTTTGGGCGATTGTCTTGGTTCCGGCCTTGTCTTTTGCCATGGAGATCACCTCACTTGTACGTACTGCGTTTCGTAACAGTTAGTCTAGCAAATTTTGCCCATTGTGGCAAGTGATTTACCGGGTCATGAACGAGGCCCCGAAAAGGAAAGCAGCGCTTTTCGGGGCTTAAACAACTGTTTAACGGCGTTTTCTTTTCGCCTGGCCAGCTACATTTTTGCGATTCTTTTTCTTCGATTTGACGAGATCTTCCCAGAATCCCTTCTGACGTTTGGTCGGGGTATCCCCTTCAGCGGCTCCGATTGGCAGTACATCCTCACTGCCTGATGCTCGGCCTGAACCAGCGCGACGAGGAGGTTTGTTCCCTTCTGCTTTACGGCGATCCTTGTATTTTTGACGGATTTCCGCTGGATGCTTCTTGTCCTTTGTCTGCTCTGGTCGTCCTGGTCGACCTGGACGTTCTGGACGGCCTGTGCGAGAACGATCTTGCTTGCCGCGAGTCGGCTTGCGATCTCCGCCACGTCCGTCAATTACGCGAGGAGTACGTTCGCGACTGCCACGGAATCCAGCAGACTTTGGCATGCCCACGATTTCGAAGTCGATAGTGCGTTCGTCCACATTCACACTCGCTACACGTACCTCGACAACATCCCCGATCCGATACTGCTTACCAGTCCGCTCGCCTACCAAGGCAAACATTTTCTCATGGTAATGATAGTAGTCGTCGGTCAAAAAGCTGACGTGTACCAAGCCTTCAATGGTGTTAGGCAGCTCGACGAAAATACCGAACGAAGTCACACTGGAAATGACGCCTTCGAATTCTTCTCCCACTCGTTCCAGCATGAACTCCGCTTTTTTCAGGTCATCTGTTTCACGCTCGGCATCGACAGCCAATCGCTCACGCTGGGACGCATGCTCCGCAATTACTGGCATTTGCTCTGCCCAGTACGCCAGACGTTTTTCTGATATTTCATTCCCCAGCTCGATCCATTCGCGAATCCGACGGTGAACGATCAGGTCGGGATAACGGCGAATCGGCGAAGTAAAATGCGTATAGAACTCCGTAGACAAGCCGTAATGCCCCAGGCTTTCCGCGTCGTAACGCGCTTGCTTCATCGAGCGCAGCATGACCGTGCTGATGATGATCTCTTCCGGCGTTCCTTTAACCTCTTCCAACAGCTGCTGCAACGCACGGGGATGAACAGAATTGCCCTTCCCGCGGATCGAGTAGCCAAAATTCGTGATGAACTCCATAAAGGCCATGAGCTTTTCAGCGTTAGGGTCTTCGTGAATCCGGTACATGAACGGCTGCTTCATCCAATGGAAGTGCTCCGCCACTGTTTCGTTGGCTGCCAGCATGAACTCCTCGATGATCTGCTCCGCAATCGATCGCGTACGGAAGCCGATTTCCGTAGGGGTCCCCTCTTCATCCACGTAAATTTTCGCTTCACGGAAGTCAAAGTCAATAGCACCACGCTGCATCCGCTTTTTACGCAGCGTCAGAGCCAGATTTTTCATTTCCTCGAACATCGGGACGAGCTTGCTGTACTTCTCGATCAGCGCTTCGTCCTTATCGTCCAAAATACTGCGTACATCCGCATACGTCATGCGCTCATCTGTGCGAATCACGCTCAAAAAGATATCGTACTTAACGGTGTTCCCGCCTGCATCCATCTCCATATCACACGAAATCGTCAAGCGATCTACATGTGGATTGAGACTGCAAATCCCATTGGACAAGCGATGTGGCAGCATCGGAATGACGCGGTCCACCAAGTAGACACTGGTACCGCGACGATACGCCTCATTATCCAGCTGGGACTTATCGCGAACGTAATAGCTCACGTCAGCGATATGCACGCCGAGTCTTACGTTTCCGTTTGGCAGCTTCTCAAGAGACACAGCATCGTCCAAGTCCTTGGCATCTGCTCCGTCAATCGTGACCATCATCCGATCACGCAAGTCACGACGCCCCTTGATCTCTTCCTCGGATATCTCATCTGGTGCTGCCTCTGCCTCAGCCAGCACATCCTCTGGAAAAGCTTCCGGCAAGTTAAACTTGCGGATGATCGACAGGATATCGACGCCCGGATCGTTCTTATGCCCGAGAATCTCGACGACTTCCCCTTCTGGATTCACCCGTCCCTCTGGATAGCGAACGATGTTCACGACCACCTTGTGACCATCTACAGCTCCGTTGAAGGCGTCTTTCGGGATGAAAATATCTTTGCCAATTCGCTTTTCGTCAGGGATGACAAACGCGTAATGTGTCTCATCCTTGAACGTACCTACGACCTGCTTCATTCCCCGCTCGACAATGCGAATGATCTGCCCTTCCAGACGATTGCCACCCGCTTCTTTTTCCACGCGGACAAAAACCGTATCGCCATGGAGCGCTCCATTCATATCATTCGCATGTACGTATACGTCGTCCGTGTCAGGTGTCTCCGGGATCACAAATCCGAAGCCCTTCGGATGGCTTTGCAGGCGTCCTCGTACCAGATTCATTTTTTCAGGCACACCATACCGATTCGCTCTGGTGCGGATCACCTCTCCGCTTGCTTCCAGTGCATTTAACGTTTTGACAAGCTCCTTGAACGTGGCAGAATCCTTGATCCCAAATGCTTCTTCCAGCTCCTTCACCGTCATCGGGTGATAGGCTTGCTCTCGCATGAACGAGAGAATTTTTTCTTGATCTTCCATTTACAAACCTCCTTTTTCGCGTGGCATTCCCGCGCTTTTTCCATGACCATCCTATTATGTAGTATTCACCGTTCCCGCTTATCGCAATCGGAATAGAGAAAAAGACAGCAAGTCGCACTCGCTGTCTTTCGGCCGTTCGTCTATTACGCTCCTGTTTTCAAGAAATACCCGAGCAAAATCGCAAAAAGCATGAAGCCAACCGCAAATACAACGGTCAGTTTCCCTAAAAGTGCGTCAATCCCGCGGGCTTTTTGCTTGCCCATCAGTTGCTCTGCGCCGCCACCAATCGCTCCGGAAAGGCCGGCACTTTTTCCAGATTGCAGCAACACGACGATAATTAAGCCAATACTTGCGATCACAAGTAAAATTTTCGCAGCCAATGCCATTTTCATTCACCTCAAAACGTATTTCCAAGGCGGAAAAAACCAATACAACAACTTTATCACACTTGTCTGGTAACAGCAACCCGCTATCCCTTCCATTATAAGAGAAATTCTCTCAAATAATCTGGACCGTTTTTAGGTAGAATAAGAGCGTACTGTTTTTACGAAAAAATGGCAAATTGTGTACTTTCTTTGTCTTGTTTAGTAGTCGCCTTGATATTGTCAAGATTTTGCCGTAAAATTGCAATGAAACTTTAACTTTATCCTTTGCTTTGGGAGGTCTTTGTCAGATGGCTGGGTCCAACAAAAAAGACATGAATCAAAACGACGTAATTGATTCCGCGAAGGCCTTTTTCACTTCGTTTGGTATCTTGTTTCTTGTTTTTCTCATTGCACTTGTAGGATCAATTATTTTCCCACCAAAACATGGGGAAGAGGCTAACGGTGGCGGCGCGCCAACTGCACAGATTGACGCCCCTGCTATTTTTAAACAAAATTGCGCTTCCTGTCACGGTCAAAATCTGGAAGGAATCGCAGCTCCAAACCTGACGAAGATTGGAGCAACGCTCAGCGCAGATGACATCGCCAAAATTATCAAAGAAGGTAAAGGCGGCATGCCTCCTGGATTGCTGAAGAAACAACCAGAAATTCAAGCGGTTTCACAGTGGCTGTCGGAGAAAAAATAAGTACATAGATAGCCCGTAGGAAAGAAACACCGAAGACTCGTCCTCTTCGGTGTTTTCCGCGTTCATGGGGAGGCTTTACTATATGACCATCCAGATTGAAGCTTTGGGGAAACAAATCCACTCTCCCACGAGTACATGGTTGTTCCATGATTTCAATGCTAGCATTACGGAGCCTACGATTATTGGAATTCTAGGAAAATCAGGTCAAGGAAAAAGCACCTTGCTCCGTATTTTGGGTCGCCTTCTACAGCCTGACGTCGGTACTGTTCACTTAGAGAATAGAGAAATGTCACAGTGGGACCCAAAAGCATGGCGAATGAAAATCAGTTACGTGGCACAACAGGCTGTCATGCTTCCTGGTAGCGTCGAAGACAACCTGCGCACAGTGAGCAGCCTGCACCATCGCCCATTTGATAATAAGCTCGCCTCTGATTTAATGGAGCAGCTATATATGGAAGAGATCGATTGGTCCAAGCCTGCCGCGCAGCTATCTGGCGGAGAAAAGCAACGCCTCGCTCTCGTTCGCACCCTGTTGCTTCAACCACCTGTCCTCCTACTAGATGAGGTCACAGCTTCACTCGATACGAAGAGCAAACATGCTGCTGAACGACTCCTCGTCGATTTGCACCACCAAACAGGCACGACCTTAATCTGGGTCACTCATGATTTGGAGGAAGCGCGAGTCGCCTGCAAGCGCATTTGGTTTATGGCCAATCACCAGCTGGCAGAAGATGCGGCGTGCGAAACGTTTTTCCACTCCCCCCGATCCCTTGAAGCTCGTGAGTTTTTGCGAGACGGGAATGTGCATGCAGCCCTAAGCGAGGTACAGCGATGACTCATACGTATACGTTTTCATCCATGTGGCTTCTGTTTGCCTTTGCCTTTGTTTTGATCGCCCTACTGCTCTCTACTTGGCAAAAGCTCGGATTAGAAAAAGAAATCATGATCGGCACCATTCGCTCGACCGTTCAACTGCTGGCTATCGGTTATGTCCTTCATTTTGTATTTGCCACAGATAGTGTCTGGTTTATTTTACTGATTATTCTCATGATGATTTTGGTCGCCTCGTGGAATGCGTTTAGCAGAGCAAAGCATTTATCGGGGATTTTTTGGCGGATAGCGATTTCACTTGCGATAACGGAGCTAATCACGATGGGGCTGTTAGTGTTGCTCGGACTTATTCAGCCTACACCACAGTACCTCATCCCCATGAGCGGCATGATTATTGGCAGCTCCATGATTGTTACGAGCCTTTTTCTTACGCATATGAACAGGGAGGTAGAAGCCTCTCGTGGAGAAATTGAAACACTACTTTGTCTCGGAGCTACCACACGACAAGCCGTGCAAACGGTACTGAAACGCGCTGTCAAAGCAAGTATGATCCCTACCTTTGACACGATGAAAACGATCGGACTCGTTCAATTGCCAGGGATGATGACAGGAATGATTGTCGCTGGTGCCAGTCCGATAGAGGCTGTGCGCTACCAAATTCTCATTATGCTCAGCTTCAGCTCCTCTGCTGCCATTTCGGCTGTTCTGATCAGCATGCTGAGCTATCAGCTCTGGTTTACACGCGATTCCATGCTCCACTCGTAAATGCTTGACACTCACTGTCGGACTTTGCTTCCGACAGTTTTTTCGTTTTTGTAATGAAATGCTGCCTGGGTCGTCAAATTACAAGTAGAACGTACAAAAGGTGGTTCAGCTATGGACAAAAACGGCTTAGTAGAGCAATGGTTCCTTCGCTATGGCGATGATATTTACAAATTTCTCATTTACTACACAGGTAACCGTGATGTAGACGACCTCGTCCAGGATGTCTTTTTAAAAGCACTTCGGTCAATGGAATCATTCGAGGGCAGATCGCAACCGAAAACATGGCTGTTGACAATCGCCAGGAATACTGCCATTGATCATAGGCGCAAGCAGCGACTTCGAAATTGGCTGCCCGATAAATGGCTAGCACACGTAGAGGCGGATGAGAAAACACCGGAAGAGATACTGTATTTGCACGAGGAGCAGCAAGCACTTTATCACGCCATCCGTGAAGTCAAAACAGCTTATCGCGAGGTGCTCATTTTGCGTGGCCTCAAAGGACTATCTCCCAAGGAAACAGCTGAAATCCTTCATTGGTCCGAAAACAAAGTGAATGTGACATTCCACCGTGCCATGAAAGCCGTCCGGGAAATACTTGAGCGTGAGAAAAAGGAGATGATTGGTGATGCGATCTAATTCAGATCAAGACTTACTTGGCAAATTGCAGGGCTTGCCAGATATGAAAATGAGTGCGGAGAAAAAGCAAGAGATCGTATCTGCTATTCGCCAAACAAAAGTGAGCAAATCTGGAGGAACTGCTTCTTTTCGTGGGTTCTCTGCTTTCGGCAAGGGATTGGCCATCTGCTCCGTTCTCGCTGCTACCGTCTGGCTGGGCATCGGGCTCATAACGAACCAACAACAGAGCACGCTGCCAGACTCCGTACCGCCTATTGCGCCTGGCTCTCCCACAGCTTCTCCTGGACCCGGTCCGAACAACAGCGTGACAACACAACCCGTTCAACAAACGGAGGAACTATTGTCACAAATACGCTCAGATGCTGAAAAAGGTAGAGTCATCTGGCTTCCCTTCGTCTTGGAGACAACGATACAGCAACTAGAAAAGGGTTGGAGCAAACCTGAGAAAACCTACGATGCCAATGGACTCACCTACGCCGCTTTTCCCAGTCGAGGAGTTGTATTTGGCTACAACAAAGGCATGCAGCTCGTCGACATGCACAGGACAGATCCGAAGTTACAGCGAGTAAGCCTGTCTGCCGTCGAAAAGAGCTGGGGAGAACCGAGTCGTATCAGTGAGTTTGGCAATCAGACGATTTACACCTATGATATGACGAGCAACTATCAGGTCAAGCTGATCTTTCAAGGAACGAAAAGCACGAGCAAGGACGACCTGATTCTTGTTGAATACCATCTGTATTACCCACAAGGAAACAAAAATCTGATGCTGTACGCGGACAATGCCGAGATATTGCAGAGCGTGCGTGATCTAGCTCAAAATGGTCAGACGTTCGAGAGTCAATACCGGGTAGAGAAAGATGTGTTCGATGACGTAGAAAAACAGCTGGGCAAACCGGATGTCGTCTCCGTTATTAATGGCATCACATACAATACGTACCGGGATCGCAATCTTGTCTATGCCTTTAACAAAGGAATGCAGCTAGTCGATATTCGTTCCTATGATCCACGCCTGCAAGCAATCACACTCGCTGAAGTACAGAAAACGCTTGGAAATCCAGCAAGCGTGGCCACGACAGGCGGACAAACCATCTACACCTATAAAGTAACGCCTAATTATGAACTGAAAATCATTTTCTCTGGTATCATGACCAAGGAATCAAGCACTCTCTACATCGACCACGTAAACATTTACTACCCACGAGGTACGTTCAACAACATGGCCGGATAAACAGCATCATAAACAAAAAAAGACGGGAGCATCAGTCCCGTCTTTTCTCATTATTTACCGATGATGTAGCCTTCCAGCTCATCCAGTACTTTATTCGCTGCGATTACGCCACCGGAAGTGTTCCAGATGGTGTCATCCACTTTGAATGCCTTGTTGTTTTTCACGACGTTCAGGTTTTTCCAGAGAGGATCGTTCGTCCACTCTTGCTCCAGCTTGGAAGCATCTCCCTTGCCTGTTTCGTACGTGAAGTAGAACATGATGTCGCCGTCCATTTCTGGAATGCGCTCTTTGGTTACTTCTGCTGCGAATTCTTCTTTATCTTGGGAAGCTGGACGTGCCAGGCCAAGATCCTTGAAGATCGCACCAGTGAAGGTGTCTTTGTAGTAGATGCGAACTTTACCAGGCATGAAGCGTACTACGGATACTTTCGTATTCAGCTTGTCCCCGGCTTTTGCTTTGAAGTCTTCTACGCGTTTGTTCCAGTCAGCGATAACTTTTTCGCCCTCAGCCTTTTTGTTTACAGCTTCAGCGAACAAGGAGAAGTTTGCTTTCCAGTCGCCACGTGGCTCTTCCACGAATACGGTTGGAGCGATTGCCGTCAGTTGTTGATAAATTTTTTCGTGACGGAATTTCATACCCAGAATCAAGTCAGGCTTCAGTGCCGCAATTGCTTCCAGGTTAGGTTGACTTTCCGTACCTACGGATTTTGTCCCCTCAAGGAAAGACTTGGTGAAATCGTAGAATTGAGTAGGATCAATCGTGGAGCCTACAGCGCCTACTGGCTTCACACCAAGAGCCATCAAGGTTTCTGTGCCTTGGTTGGTCAACATGACGATGCGTTGTGGTGTACCTTTAATGGTAGTTTCACCCATTGCGTGTTTTACTGTATAGCTTTGTCCATCAGAAGTGCCAGTTGCTTGATCAGCAGGCTTTTGTTCTGCAGGCTTTTGTTCGCTTGCTTGTGGAGCGCCACAACCTGTGACGATCAGCAAGAGCGCCATCAAGACAGCAAAGAAAGCTTTACCGCCTGCGGTCCGATATGTACGAGAAAACATGATGAGAGGACCCCTTTCATACTTCTATAATGAGAATTCATATCAATGACAGAGTCTATCCTACTCCCCTGCTTGTCAAAAGTCAATCATAAAATGATAATGACTATCAACATCATTGACACTTCCTCGGCGTGGCTCTACACTTAACTATGAAACCATCTAAGATATAAGGATGTAGCCATCATGAATGCTTTATTAGCAAGCAACTTTCGTAAAATTCTGGGAGTGGCATTTGCTATTCTCATCTTGACTTACCTTAGTTATGCCAGCCTCATCTTTGGCGTCATTGACACGAGTTGGCAAACTGCGATTGATGCCTATACGAATTTTAATGGTTCTAATGAACACATCGTCATTAAGGAAGTACGGGTTCCGCGTGTGCTGAATGCGCTCACCGTCGGTTTCTGCCTCGGCTTGGCCGGGACACTGCTCCAATCCTTGACGAGAAACCCTGTTGCTGACGTTGAGCTGTTCGGTCTTAATGCAGGTGCTTCTCTTTTTGTTGTGTTCGCTGTGACATTTGTCGGCATCAGCTCCTTGACCCAGTTTACGTGGATTTCCTTTCTAGGAGCCGCTGTAGCGGGGCTAATCGTGTATTTACTCGGTTCATTCGGGAGAGACGGGCTCTCGCCTGTGAAGCTGGTTCTAGCAGGTGCTGCTATCACCGCTTTGGCTTCCTCGATCCGACACGGCATGATGGTACTTAATGAAAAAGCCACTGACGAGGTGCTTTTCTGGCTGGCGGGGTCAGTCGGCGGGAGAAAGCTGGAGTACTTAGCCACAGTCTTTCCTTATATGATCATCGCCTGGATCGCTGCTTTTGTCCTCGCTCGTCCGATTCAAACCTTGTTAATGGGTGATGATGTAGCCAAAGGCCTTGGACAACGCACATTATTAGTAAAACTCAGTGTTGGAATCGTCATTGTCCTATTATCCGGTTGTGCGGTTGCGGTTGCAGGACCAATTGGTTTTGTCGGATTGGTAACCCCGCATCTGGCCCGCTATCTCGTGGGAATCGACACACGCTGGGTGCTTTTGTACAGCGGTCTGCTCGGGTCAATTCTGTTGCTACTGGCAGACATCGGCGCGCGGTATATCGCGATGCCAGCTGAAGTGCCTATCGGCGTTATGACAGCCCTGATTGGTATTCCGTTCTTCATCTATGTCGCACGCAAGGGGCTGGATAAATAATGAAAGACTACCTGTCTCTTCGCATCGGCAAGCGCTTTACATCGTTTCAGCTGCATAAAAAAACGATAATCTTTTCGCTACTCGCTTTATTAATCGTCATCGCGGTGTCAGTTATCAGTCTCGGAATGGGTGAAATGAAGATCGCCCCTCTCAATGTCGTAAAAGTTCTATTGGGAATTGGCTCAGAAGAAGATGCTCTGATTGTGGAGCAGTTTCGCCTGCCACGCATCGTCATTGCCATTCTGGTAGGTGCCGCACTCGCAGTAGCTGGTGCCATCATGCAGGGCCTCGTCCGCAACCCGTTAGCTTCCCCGGATATTCTTGGGGTATCGGGTGGAGCATCTGTTTTTGCAGTCGGCTTCTTGATCCTATTTGAAACAGCGAGCATCAAGTGGCTTCCTCCCATCGCTTTTCTGGGTGCAACATTCACGACATTCCTGCTGTACGCCCTTTCTTGGAAAAAAGGCGTCACGCCGCTTCGTCTCGTCATGATCGGTGTGGGAATCAAAATCGCAGCGGGTGCCATTGTCACCATGCTGATCATGTTCAGTCCGTTTTTGCTGCAAAATAAGGCATTGCTCTGGCTGACGGGAAGCATCTACGGCGTTGCCTGGAATGACGTATTCATGATTTTGCCGTGGGTCATCGGTCTGATTCTCGCAGCCGGTTTACTAGCTAGACGAGTGAACATTCAACAGCTCGGCGATGATCTGGCGACGAGTCTTGGCAGTTCCTTGCAATTGGATCGATTCCTCCTGCTCATGATTTGCGCGGCTTTGACGGGAACAGCCGTCTCTGTTGGAGGAGATATCAGCTTTGTGGCTTTGCTGGCCCCACACATTGCCAAGCAACTGATCGGCCCATCCTTTGGCGGTGCCATGACACTCTCCGCTTTCCTGGGTGCCATTATCGTATTGCTTGCGGATTTGATTGCACGTATGGCCTTTTCACCAATCGAAGTGCCTGTAGGGGTCTTCACCTCTGCCATCGGCGCTCCGTTTTTCATCTACTTGCTGTATAAAAACCGAAATCGCTAGGAAAAGACTATGTCCCGCTGTCGTGGTGGGGAGGAAACAGGAGAAAACGCTCAGATTCTTGGGCCACCCGATTTGGGTTTGACTGCCCGACTCCATGCAAAAAGCGAAACCGCGTCCAAAGTGGTCCATTCAGGATGTTGTTTCAGAGGTGGACGCTTAAAAAAGTGTTTCGCTTTTTGCATTCCGTCTCGGTCGGTGTCCCAAAGATCTTCGCTTATTTCTCCTGTTTCCTCTGCGAGCTTTCGGTGTTCATCCGTGTTTTAAATCTTTGAATGAATGAAGAATTTTATCAGTTACGCCAGAGAAGAATATTTCCAGACGTAGCGACTTGTGGAGTCCTACCAAGCTCCGAAGGGATTCGCGGGTAAAAGAAACGCAACGTGCCAGAGCGACGAAGCGGCTACCACTTTTGCGTTTCCCCACGAATCCCTTCGGAGCGGACAGTCCACTCTCTCAGAGGGACGGAGCACTGAGCCTAGTCTGGAAATATTCTTCTCCCCACCGCAGCCACATCTATAAAATCCTACATACATTGAAAGGAGTCCTGACCTTATGCAAGCTTTGGAAACCCAACGGCTTACGTTGTCGTACGGAGAACGCAATATCATTGAAGCGCTGGACCTAAACATCCCACGTGGAAAAATCACGGTTTTCATCGGCAGTAATGGCAGTGGCAAATCGACGTTGCTGCGCTCTCTGGCACGTTTGCTCAAACCGAAGGAAGGCGCCATCCTGCTCGAAGGAGAATCGATTGCAAAACGCTCTACCAAAGAGGTAGCCAAACGTCTAGCCATCCTCCCTCAAGGCCCATCCGCGCCAGAAGGGTTGACGATTCTCCAATTGGTCAAGCAAGGACGCTATCCCTATCAAAACTGGCTGCAGCAATGGTCAGAAAAAGACGAGCAGATGGTCAATAAAGCATTGGCAGCTACTCAACTCACGGATATGGCTAACCGTGCCGTCGACAGTCTCTCTGGCGGCCAACGTCAACGCGCCTGGATTGCCATGACGCTCGCCCAAGGAACGGAAACCATTTTGCTGGATGAGCCTACTACTTACTTGGATATGTCGCATCAGATTGAGATTTTGGACCTGTTGTTTGAATTGAATCAAACCGAGCAGCGTACCATCGTCATGGTGCTTCACGACCTGAATCTCGCTTGCCGCTATGCCCATCACATCGTTGCTGTACATGATCAGACAGTTGTGGCAGAAGGTGCTCCAGGCGTAGTGCTGACCACCGACCTCGTACGTACGGTTTTCGATATGGATTGCCAAATTACAAAAGACCCGCTTTATGACACACCGATGTGTATTCCATACAGCAAGAGCCTGTTGAGTACTGTAGCCGCCGAACCAAAAGCTGTTGCCATGTCTTAAAGCCTTCTCACTGAAAAAACAAACTGCCCCCATCTCTACAGTTGTAGGACAGGGGCAGTATTTTTTTATGTCTTACCTTATCCTTATGTACGATATTTCTCCAGCAATTGCTTGAATACATCACGTGAGCGCTCGATTTGTTCGATAGATACACTATAGCTTAACCGGAAATAACCCGCTCTTCCGAAACCACTACCCGGAACTATTAAAACACGAAACTCTTCTGCTGCACGTAAACAAAATTCGATATCATCCTCAATGGGTGCTTTCGGGAAGATAAAGAATCCGCCCTCAGGAGGCTGAAATTCAAAGCCTGCCTCATTCAATACCTCTACCATCAAATCTCTGCGCACACGATATTCTTCCTGTGGCACCGAGAGAGAATCCATGCGGCTAATCGCGCGTTGCATCAGAACCGGTGCATTCACAAAGCCTAGCGTACGATTGCAAAAGACAAATGCGCTCGTGAGCAGCGAAGCATCCTGAATCGTTGGTTCAATCCCAATATAACCAAGGCGCTCTCCAGCAATTCCGAGATCTTTACTGAAAGAACTGACAAGCACGGTACGATGATAGGCTTCAAAAGGATTTGGCGGCGTGATACCAAAAGTAAGTTGATCATACGGGCTATCGTATAGCAAATAAATCGAGCTGCCGTAGAGCTCCTCTGCTTTTTTCAAAATGGCCCCGAGTGCATTGAGCTGCTCCTGACTAATGATCGTTCCCGTCGGGTTATGCGGCGTGTTTACAATAATCGCTTTCGTTCTTGCACTAAGCTTTTGCTCAATCTCAGCTAGGTCGAGAGAGAAATCTTCAGCCAGCTCACCGTGCACGATCGTTCCACCGTGATTTTTCACATAAAAATCGTACTCCACAAAATAAGGACGGAGCACAATGACTTCCTCTTCTGGTTCTAAAATCGTCTTGAGAACCATATTCAAAGCCCCGCCTGCGCCTACTGTCATGACGACCGATTGGGCATTCATCTTCGTCTGGAAGCGTTGATTCAAGAAATCGGCAACCTTGCCTCGGGCTTGCTCTAAGCCTTGATTCGGAATGTATCTGTGCTTTCCTAGTGCTTCATCTGCTACGACTTCCTCTAGCGCCTTCAAAAAGGCTGCAGGCGGCTCGACAATCGGATTGCCCAAGGAAAAATCATACACATTCTCTTCGCCATAAATGCCTTTTAGCCGTGCTCCTTCGTCAAACAGTTTGCGAATCCAAGAGCCTTTGCTTAGTTCGAGTGTAATTTTACTAGATATCGTCCCCATGCTTTTCCTCCTGTTTCGCTACATATGTCCCTTCTCTAAATATAACTGTATTTTCAAAAAATATAAAGTCATATAGCCTTGCTGTTTTTAGGATCGTGAAACAAAAGACGGCACCCACGTAAATGCCCCGCAGGTACCGCCTTATTTATCACACTGTCTAATAATCTTTTACTTCTTCAGGTTGTAGAAAGCAGAACGACCACCAAAACGAGCTGTATCACCGAGTTCGTCCTCGATACGCAGCAATTGGTTGTACTTCGCTACACGGTCAGTACGGGAAGGAGCACCTGTCTTGATTTGACCCGCGTTTGTAGCTACCGCGATATCAGAGATCGTCGAGTCTTCGGTTTCACCGGAACGGTGGGAGATCACTGCTGTATAACCAGCCAGCTTCGCCATTTCAATTGCTTCGAAGGTCTCTGTCAGTGTACCGATTTGGTTTACTTTTACCAGAATGGAGTTACCTGTGGAGGTCTCGATTCCGCGAGCCAGACGCTCTGTGTTCGTTACGAACAAGTCGTCCCCTACCAGCTGAACTTTGCTGCCCAGCTTGTCAGTCAGTGCTTTCCAGCCATCCCAGTCGTCTTCAGACAGACCGTCTTCGATGGAGATGATTGGGTATTTGTTTACCAGATCTTCGTAGAACGCGATCATTTCTTCGGTTGTTTTCACAACGCCTTCGCCTTCGAAGTGGTATTTACCGTCTTTGAACATTTCCGTAGCTGCTACGTCCAGCGCGAGGAACACGTCTTTGCCTGGCTCATAGCCTGCTGCCTTGATCGCATCCAAAATGGTTGTGATCGCTTCTTCGTTGGATTTCAGGTTTGGAGCGAAGCCGCCCTCATCCCCTACTGCTGTGCTCAGTCCTTTTTCACCCAATACTTTTTTCAGAGAGTGGAAAATTTCTGCACCTGTGCGCAGCGCTTCCTTGAAGGATTCAGCGCCTACTGGCATTACCATGAATTCCTGAATGTCTACCGTGTTGTCTGCGTGCTTACCACCGTTCAGGATGTTCATCATTGGTACTGGCAGCATTCTCGCATTGAAGCCCCCGAGGTAGTTGTAGAGAGGAACGCCGAGAGAATCTGCTGCCGCACGTGCTACTGCCATAGACACGCCGAGAATCGCGTTTGCACCCAGCTTGCCTTTGTTGTCCGTGCCGTCGAGCTGAATCATCGCCATATCGATGCCAACTTGATCCAGCGCATCCATGCCGATCAATTCAGGAGCAATGATTTCATTCACGTTTTCTACCGCTTTCAGAACGCCTTTACCCAAGTAACGGGATTTGTCGCCGTCGCGGAGCTCAACAGCTTCATAGGCACCAGTAGACGCTCCAGATGGAACATCTGCACGGCCCATTGAGCCATCTTCGAGATACACTTCTACTTCCACAGTTGGATTACCGCGGGAGTCCATAATTTCGCGTGCATAAATGTCAGTAATCATTGCCATTTCTCGTCCATCTCCTTTTTATTGCGTAGGTTGCCCTACATGTATTTCGCTACCACCTAGCCACCTTTTCAGTGTGTCCCAGTGAAGCCTATTTTGCAAGTAACGATTTACCTGTCATTTCAACCGGTTGTGGTACGTTCAAAAGCTCCAGAAGCGTTGGTGACAAGTCGGCCAAAATCCCGTCTTCGCGCAGAGCAGCACCGTCTTTGGTCACGATTACAGGCACCGGATACGTACTGTGCGAGGTGATCGGACGTCCTGCCTCATCCAGCATCAGATCCGCATTGCCGTGGTCTGCCGTAATGATGGCTACGCCACCTTTAGCCACGATCGCATCGACTACTCTGCCCAGGCATGCATCTACCGTCTCGACTGCTTTAATCGTCGGCTCCATCATACCCGAATGACCAACCATGTCGCAGTTGGCAAAGTTCAGGATGATCGCATCAAAATTGTCCGCCTCGATCTCAGCCACAACGGCGTCTGTCAGCTCTGGCGCACTCATCTCCGGCTGCAGATCGTACGTCGCCACTTTTGGCGAAGGAATCAGGATACGTGTCTCACCCGGAAACTCCTTCTCACGCCCGCCGCTGAAAAAGAAAGTCACGTGCGGATACTTCTCCGTCTCGGCAATGCGCAGCTGCTTCAACCCATGCTGGGAAAGCACCTCTCCCAACGTGTTATCCAGATTGGAAGGCTTGTAAGCGACATACCCGTCAACTGTCTCGGAAAAATGCGTCAGGCACACAAAATGCAGATCACGCGGACGCTCATCGCCGCGGTCAAAGCCACGGAAGTCTTCGTTCGTAAATGCCTGCGACATTTGAATCGCACGATCCGGGCGGAAATTATAAAAAATGATCGAATCGCCGCTTTGTACGGTCGTCACTGGTTTGCCTGCCTCATCGAGAATCACCGTCGGCATGACGAACTCATCCATGATGGACTTTTCATAGGATTCCTTGACCGCGTGAACCGGATCACGATAAGCCGGCGCATCTGCATACACCATAGCGCGATACGCCTTCTCTACGCGCTCCCAGCGTTTGTCCCGATCCATTGCATAGTAGCGGCCTTGTACCGTAGCTATACGGCCCACGCCGATCTCGGCGATTTTGGCTTGCAGCTGTTCGATATAGCCCACTGCGCTGTCTGGCGATACGTCGCGACCATCGAGGAACCCGTGAATGTATACATCCTTGAAGTCCTGCTTTTTCGCCAATTCCAGCATCGCAAACAAGTGGTCGATATGACTGTGCACGCCGCCATCGGACAAAAGCCCAAACAGATGGAGCTGCTTGCCGTTTTGCTTGGCATGCTGGAAGGCAGCAATCAGTGTCTCGTTCTCATAAAAGGCGCCCTCTCGAATCGACTTGGTGATGCGCGTCAAATCTTGATAAACGACACGCCCAGCTCCGATATTGAGATGGCCTACCTCGGAATTCCCCATCTGCCCTTCTGGCAGACCAACAGCCAGCCCGCTGGCCTCAAGTGACGCGTGAGGGTATTGGTTCCAGTAACGGTCGAAATTCGGCTTACTAGCTTGTGCTACTGCATTCCCATACGTTTCATTACGCAGAGCAAAACCATCCAAAATCAAAAGGGCAACCGGTTTTGGTCTTTGTGCCATCTGTTCTTCCTCCTATCGCGACACAGCACCTGCAACGAGTTGCAAATAGCTGTCAGCCACGAGACTCGCCCCACCAACCAATGCTCCGTCGATGTCAGGCTGCGCCATGTAATCTGCGATGTTTTCCGGCTTTACACTTCCGCCGTATTGAATGCGCACTTTCTCTGCTGTCTCTTGTCCGAAGCGTTCGCCTATTACGCTCCGAATAATCGCAATCGTTTCGTTCGCATCCTCTGCGGATGAAGACTTGCCTGTACCAATCGCCCAAATTGGCTCGTATGCAATGACGGTATCCGCCACCTGTGCAGCGTCCAGACCAGCAAATGCACCTTCTGTCTGCGTACGGACCACATCAGCTGTCTCGCCCGCTTCCCGCTGCTCCAGACTCTCACCTACACACACAATCGGAACAAGACCAGCTGCCAAGGCTGCTACTACCTTTTTGTTCACCGTCTCATCTGTTTCGTTGAAATATTGGCGGCGCTCGGAATGGCCGAGAATGACGTACTGCACACCAATTTCTTTGAGCATGGACGCACTGATTTCACCTGTATATGCACCTTGCTCTTCAAAATGCATGTTTTGTGCGCCGATAGCAATATCTGTGCCCGCCAGCTCTTCCTTTAGTGCAGCCAGTGCTGTAAAAGGTGCGCAAATGACTTTTTGTACTCCGGAAGTATTGTTGCCTGCCTTGGCTTCCTGTGCAAATGCTCTTGCCTCAGCCATCGTCTTGAACATCTTCCAGTTTCCCGCGATAATCGGTGTTCGCATGCAAACTCCTCCTCTTCGCTCTTATTCGTTCTCTGCCAGTACAGCTACGCCCGGCAGCTCCTTGCCTTCCATGAATTCCAGGGACGCTCCGCCACCTGTAGAAATGTGCGTCATCTGCTCGGCTACGCCTGCTTTCTCCACAGCTGCTACGGAATCTCCGCCACCGATGATGGTCGTACCGTTGCATGCTGCCATGGCCTTTGCTACACCAATTGTTCCGCCTGCAAAAGCATCCATTTCAAACACGCCCATCGGACCGTTCCACACCACTGTTTTGGAATCTACGATGACACTGTGGTACGTCTCCACTGTTTTTGGACCGATATCGAGTGCCATCCAGCCCTCTGGAATAGCATCGATTGCCACGACCTGCTTTTCTGCATCTGCCGCAAAACGGTCAGCTACCACAACATCAACTGGCATCAGCAATTGTACGCAGCGCTCTTTTGCCTGCTCCATCAATGTACGTGCGAGGTCGAGCTTGTCATCTTCACACAGGGATGCACCAATGCCATACCCTTGTGCTTTGAGGAATGTATTCGCCATACCGCCGCCGATAATCAGATGATCGACCTTGGTTAACAAATTTTCAATAACAGCAATCTTATCTTTTACTTTTGCACCGCCGACAATCGCTGTAAATGGACGCTCCGGATTGGACAAGGCTCCGCCCATGAAGCGAATTTCCTTTTCCATCAGAAGTCCGGCTACTGCTGGTATGTACTCAGCGATTCCCGCTGTAGAAGCATGTGCCCGGTGAGCTGTCCCGAATGCATCATTCACAAACAGATCAGCCAAGGCCGCAAAGCTTTTTGCCAGTTCTGGATCGTTCTTTTCTTCTCCCGCATGGAAGCGCACGTTTTCTAACAGGATGACGTCGCCAGATTCCATCTGTTCCACTGCCGCTTCCACGTCCGCTCCGTGGCAATCGTCCAGCTTGCGTACGTCCTTACCCAACAACGAGGATAGATGGGCTGCGACTGGAGTAAGACGCATCTCTTCCACTACTTGGCCTTTAGGACGGCCAAAATGGCTCGCCAGGATTACTTTGGCTCCTGCTTCCATCATGAAACGGATGGTTGGTACAGCAGCACGAATGCGTGTATCGTCGGTGATTACCCCGTCCTGCATCGGCACGTTAAAGTCGACACGGCAGAATACGCGCTTGCCTGCCAGCTCAACATCGCGGATAGATTTCTTGTTCATGAACGATCCTCCCAAATCATTGGCTTTTTATTCGGAAAAAAGATATGGGAAAAGGGAGATTGCTCTCCCTTTTTTTCCACAACAGTTCTATTTTACGTGTTAGAAGCCGCGCTGTGCAACATAATGACACAAGTCTACGACACGATTGGAGTAACCCCACTCGTTATCGTACCAGGAAACGACTTTCACCATGTTTCCTTCCAGTACCATAGTAGACAAAGCGTCGATTGTGGAGGATGCAGGGTTTCCGTTGTAATCAGAAGATACAAGCGGCTCTTCGGAGTAACCGAGGATGCCTTTGAGTGGGCCTTCTGCTGCTTCCTTCAGGGCGTTGTTGATCTCTTCAACAGTCGCGTCTGTTTTCAGCTCAACCACCAAGTCCACTACGGAAACGTTTGGAGTTGGGACACGCATCGCGAAGCCATTCAGCTTGCCTTTCAGCTCAGGCAGTACGAGTGCAACCGCTTTTGCTGCACCAGTAGAGGTAGGAATGATGTTCTCTGCAGCTGCACGTGCACGACGCAAATCCTTGTGCGGCAGGTCTAGAATTTGTTGGTCATTGGTGTAAGAGTGAACGGTTGTCATCAGACCGCGTACGATACCGAATTTCTCATTAAGCACTTTCGCGTATGGCGCCAAGCAGTTCGTCGTGCAGGACGCGTTGGAGATCACTGTGTGTTGCGCTGGATCGTACTTGTCTTCGTTTACACCGATTACGACCGTAATGTCTTCGTTCGTTGCTGGTGCGGAGATGATGACTTTTTTCGCGCCACCCTCCAAGTGCTTCGCTGCATCTTCGCGCTTCGTGAAGCGTCCAGTCGATTCTACGACGATTTCAACGCCGTAATCTGCCCACTTGAGCTGAGCTGGGTCACGCTCTGCCAGCACCTTAATTTCTTTGCCGTCAACGATGAGCGTGTTCTCGGAAGCTTCAACGCTCACGTTCAGTACACCATGAACAGAGTCATATTTCAGAAGGTGCGCCAGTGTGTGCGCATCTGTCAGGTCGTTGACCGCTACGATTTCTACATTTGGATTGTTCAGTGCTGCACGAAATACGTTACGACCGATGCGACCAAATCCGTTAATACCTACTTTTACCATAATGTATACCTCCTGCTCATTAGCTAGCTTTATTCTTCATCGCGAGAAATCTGCCCTCTGGCGAAAACCAGCGGGTCGATAATATCGTAACAATCGGTAATAAGATTGGAAAAAACACAAAGGGTAATGTCTGGATCGTCGAAACACCTAAAGTGAGTGCCATCATCATCGAAAGCCCGTTCCACGGAATCAGTACAGGCATGACGACTGTAGAGTCCAGCATCGTCTTGCCCAACAGCTCGCGCCCTCCCTCCCATTGGGAGAATCGCACCAGAAGAGTAGAGCCGAGAACCAGAATCGGAATGGTTTGATTACAGCTGATGATGACGACTAACAGCGATAATGCCGCTGCCTTCGCTACCAATATCGTCTTATTTTTTGTATGGCCCATCATTTTGTCTACGATGGGGGTTAATAAATTGGCTCTGTTCAAAATGCCGTTTAAGAAGCCTGCGAGAATGATTAACGCCAGTACACTGAAGATGGCGAACATCCCGCCCCCATGGACCAGTTGATCCAGCGGCGTTCCTGAATGAAGCTCAAATCCAACTAGCATCGATGTAAAAAACGTCTTCACATCCAGATTCCCATTGATCCCGACTAGAATCGCACTGGCACCGATACCGTAAAACAATGCCTTAACCGCTTTGACTCTCAGTGCAAAAGAGGCAATTAACACGACGAGAGGCAGCATCAAGAGCCAATGTACAGAAAAATGACTGACTAACAGCTCTTGGTACATCTGAATGGTATCGGTTGAATTCGCCTGAGGACGAAATAGATCAAGGATCAGGAATAGTAACGCGCAAATCGCTACCGTAAGCAAAGCAGGACGCCGTATTCTTCTTTCCTGCTCTTCTGTCATACCGACATTGGAAAGCACCAGTAAACGACTGCTGGATATAGGTGAGAAGCGTTCCCCCACCATCGCTCCCGAGATGAGCGCACCTCCTACAATCGCAGGTGATATCCCTGCTGCATGTGCAATTCCCATCAAGGACAGCCCAATCGTACTCAGTGTACCGATTGACGTACCCAGTAAATAACTGACGCCCGCGGTCAACAGAAAAGAGAGAACGAACAAATACTCGACATTCACAATCGACAACCCGTAGTAGATGATGGCGGGAATGGTTCCTCCCATCATCAATAGCGGAATCAAGAGTCCTACTAAAAACAGAATCGTAAGGACGGGCTTTGCCTTTTGGACACCTTCCCAGCCATACGCGAACTGCTGCTTCCACGGATGCCCCAATCTTTTTACACTAACCAGTGTGACCAAGATCGCGAAAACAATCCCCCATGCAATCGGAAAACCGAGTGACAGGCTCAAGATGATGCCCGCGATCATTGCCAAGATGGGCGTTACCGATGTGATAGACATGCGACCGACTTCCTTCCGTTACAATCGTGTGGACAACAGGGTATAAGCTGCCCCTTCATCCGTAATGAGTACATTCTGACACGATTGTTTGGCAAAGGAAAGAATCGCTTTTGCCTTGCTTTCGCCCCCCGCAATGGAGAGCACAGTTTCAGCCTTGTGCACTTCCTCTAGCTGCAAACCAATGGTCGGCATTCTGTGGACCGTTTCTCCCGCTTCATTAAAGTAGTAGCCGAATGCTTCTGATACAGCTCCCGTTTCCACTAATTCAGCGAGCTCTTCCTCGGAATAATTTCGCCTCCGCGCCATTGTGACGGCGTCCCCGATTCCGTGTAAAACGATTCGGGTCTCGCCCAAGAGCGACAGCACATCTTGTACCTGCGGCTCTTTGACCAATGTCTGCAAGGCTTCCGGATGGAGTCGATCCGGCACGTGAAGAAGCCGATAAGTAGCACCTGTTTTCGCTGCCATGGCGGAGGCGAGCGTATTCGCTTGCAGCTCCACACGTTCCCCCAGTCCACCGCGAGCAGGAACAAATTGAACGTTTTTGAACGAAGCAGAAGGCGTCAAATGACTTGCTACGCTGGCAATCGACGAGCCACCTGTTACCGCTACGATGTCTCCCTCTTGCACAACCTGCTTGAGGACTCTTGCACCTACCCGACCGAGCTCTTCCTTCACCCATGGCGATTGGTCTGCATTGCCCTGCACGACAATGACTTCTGATATGCCGAGCTTTTTTTGCAGGCGTTCTGCCAGTTCAGTAAGACCGAATAGCTCTCCGACGAGAGGCTCCATGTCGTCCAAGACTTGTAGTCCTTCTTCACTCAGGCTCATTCCCGCAGCCGTCACATGAAGGAGCCCCGTCTCTTTTAGCAGTTCCACTTCTGCTCGCAAAATACGCTCTGTGGTATCCATGGCTTGAGCTAGACCTCTTCTGCCAATTGGCTGCAAATGATAGATGGATCGGAGCAACATGTACCGCTCACGCAAAACCTGAATCAAGTCAGGCAACAATTTTTGTTGCAGTTCCAGTAAACGTCGCATTAGACCTTCTTCCTTGGTTCCAGATTGTTGATCGGGACATTTTACGTCCCTGTATATACATTTTTTGTCCCGCTTGGTGCAAAAAAAAGATCACTTGCTACAACTTGAATGTATCATATTTAACAATATCTTGCAAGTTACCCTGAGCCATTATAAAAACCGCCAGGGCTATACCCTGACGGCTGGCAAACACTCATAACAGCTCGGTACGTCTATGCAGTTCCTCGCGCAGCTCCTCGAACGTCACCACATGTGTAATCGAACGAAACACAATCTCTCCATCAATCTCGACTACCGGAATGACAAACATCATTTCTTCATGCAAGACCGGATCACTTTCAATATCAATCATTCTCATACGAAGGGGGAACTCCTCCGCCAGGGAGCGGATGTAGAGCTCCACCTCGTCGCACAAATGGCATTTTTTCCGTCCGTACAAAACCATTTCAAAAAGCTTTTCATTCATGATCATTAGAACCTCTTTCGCTTGGCCGACGATGGGATCAGCATTTCTTCCCGATACTTGGCAACCGTGCGGCGGGAGATTTCAATTCCTTCTGTAAGCAGCATCTCACCCAGCTTTTGATCAGATAGCGGAGACTTCCGATCTTCTTGCTCGATCAGTGCTTTGATTCTGCGCTTAACACTCTCAGAAGAAGTCGCTTCCCCGCTGGAAGTAGAGAGTGCTGACGTAAAGAAATACTTCAGCTCAAATATTCCGCGCGGTGTCTGGACGTATTTGTTGCTGGTTGCCCGACTGATTGTCGATTCATGCAGGCCGACCCGCTCTGCAATTTCCTTTTGCGTCATGGGCTTTAAATAATGAATACCCCGATCGAAAAACTCCCGCTGCATATCGAGGATGGCCTGTGTGACACGCATGAGCGTCAAGCGACGCTGCTCCAGACTTTTTGCCAGCCACATCGCTGCATTCAGCTTGTCATGAATGAACTGCTTTGCTTCGTCCTGACTTTTTTGCTGGCTCAGCATCTTCTCATAGAAGCTGTTGATTTTCAGGCGCGGTGCAGCGACATCATTGACCAGCACAACATAATCATTCCCAACTTTCTCAACCGTCACATCTGGAATGACATATCGTGTCTCCACTGCGGAAAAGGCCGCCCCTGGACGCGGATTCAGCGTACGGATCAGGTCTGCCATCGCCTGTACCTCTTGAGGCGTGCTTCCGATCTTGTCAGCGATGCGTTGATAGCGATTGTCGGCCAAATCTTGCAGATGGTTGCGAACAACCTGAACGATCTTTTCGTCATCGAGTGCCAAGTGCTCCAGCTGCAGCAAGAGACATTCTTCCAAGCTGCGGGAAGCCACCCCAACCGGATCAAAATGCTGCAGGACGGACAATACGTCCTCAATCTCCAGCATGTCAGCTCCCAGGCGCGCACTCGCTTCCTCCAGTGTAATCTCCAAATATCCCTTCTCATCCAGATTCCCGATCAAAAAGAGAGCGATCTGTTTTTGCAGCGACGAGAATCCTTTTACATAACCGAGTTGACTCTCCAGATGTTCGTACAGCGTCTCCGCACCCTGCTGGACGTGATCCAGCGGATTGTAAGTGCTTTCATTTTTCACCGAACCGTACTCACCTGTAGCGCGATTGCCCACAATTTCTTTCCAGTCAATTTCAGGAGCTGGTTTCTCTGCTTTTGCAGAAGCGACTTCTCCCGCTACTTCCAGATCAAAAACAGGATTTTCATTTGCCTGATCCTGCAAATAGGAGATGAGATCAATGGCTGAATACTGCAATATGGTAATCGCTTGGCGTAATTCCGGCGTCATCACTAATTTCAGTGTTTGTTCTTGAAATAACCCCAATCCCATGTTCATGAAGCTCGCCTCCTTCGCACTTGCTCTTGCTGCTCGATGACTCTTTATTTTCATTATATTCGTTCTCTCTTGCAATTTTCCTGCCAAATTATGATACGAGAGCACAAAAAAGTGACCCTTGTGGTCAGAGTCACTTTCGGAGTCTTTTCCTATCCTTGACGGCTGCGATAAAGCAAGAGCATAAAAAATGGAGCCCCTACCGCTGCCGTAAACACGCCAACAGGCACATCCAGTGGAACAAACAGCGTCCGAGCGGCCAGATCAGCCAATAATACGAAAAGTCCACCCAGTATCGCGGAGGCAGGGAGCAAACGACTGTAGCCTGAACCAATAAGCTTGCGTGCCATATGCGGAGCCATCAAGCCAACAAAGCCTATACCTCCCGCAATCCCGACTGCTGCCGCTGCTAACGCCACACTAATGGCAATCAAAATGAGCCGCTTTCGTTCGACGGAAACACCCAATCCTTTTGCTACTTCGTCCCCTAGCTCCAGTGAATTCAGTGTCCTTGCCTGCATCATAATCAGAATGAAGAATCCGACTGTCCACGGAAGTAAACTAAATACATGCTTCCACGAACTCCCATACACAGTCCCGGACATCCAGCCAAGCGCTTGAGAAGCGAGATAGATCGGACCGGATAAGATGAAATACATAGACAATGCAGCCATTGCCGTGGAGATCGACACACCAATCAAAGCAAAGCGAAACGGAGAGAGTCCGCGTTTCCAAGCAGTGATGTAAGTGAGAAAAGCAGCAAAAAATCCACCAATTAATGCTGCAACTGGCAACCAGTGAATGCTGTAAGCCCCATTAGAAAAAGCGATGAAGGCCATAGCGGACGCTGTTGCACCACTTGTCGTCCCGATCAAATCAGGTGAAGCCAGCGGGTTACGGACGAGGGCTTGGAGAATAGCACCGGACACAGCCAACGCTGCTCCCACAAGTACCGAAAGCACAATGCGCGGCAGACGCAACTCGAGCACGATGAGTTGCTCGGTGCCATTTCCCAAACCAACCAATGTCTTCAAAACCTCCAACACTGGAATGCGTGTACTGCCCAATCCGATACTAATGACGACAACAGCCACCAGCAGAATAGCCAAAAGAATCAAGATGCCCATCGGCCGTTTTTCCACATGAAAAGAGAACGTAGGCTTCTGACTTCGAATCACTTTAAAGTTATTCATGTGCCCTCCTCCTTACAATGGCAATGACGAATGGCACTCCTAGAACAGCAGTAGCTACCCCTACAGGAACTTCTTCCTGCACAAGCAAGAAACGGGAGATCACGTCAGCCACAACGAGGAATATTGCGCCTAGCACGACGCTGTAAGGCAAAATCCAGCGGTGATCAAAGCCGACCAAATATCGCGCAATATGGGGAATCATGATTCCAACAAAGCCAATGGGGCCGGTCAAGGCTACAGACCCACCTGCGAGAAGTACGACAACCAAAACGATCGCCGTCTTTATCCAAATAATCTTTTGTCCCAGACCTGTGGCAACATCGTCACCCAATGCCATTAAATTGAGCGAGCCTGCCAGTAGGCCTGCCAGTATCCACCCACAGAACAAATAAGGAATAATCATCAAGGCGTGCTGCAAGTCGCGTCCGGACACAGATCCTACCAGCCAATAGAGTGCTTCCTCTAACGTCTGGTTACTGATCAGCATCAACAGGGAAGTCATCGAAGAGGCAAAAGCCGCCACAGCCGAGCCTGCAAGTGTCACTTTTAACGGCGAGCTCCCCCCTCGTCCTGCCGACCCAAGCAAATAAACCAGAACAGCCGTAAATCCCGCGCCCAAAAATCCAATCCACATCAATTGTGTAAAGGAAAAAACGGTCCCCGCCAAAAACAACGCAATGACAATGAAAAGGGCCGCTCCCGAATTGATTCCCAAAACAGAGGGAGAAGCTAATGGGTTGCGGGTGAGTGCTTGCAGAAGAACTCCCGCTACAGCCAGGCTACCCCCGACAACTGCAGCCGTAATTGCCCGAGGTACTCTCGTATCCTTAATAATCAGATGTTCCGTACTCCCATCGAACTGAGTATACGCATCAATGGCAGTTGATAGCGGGAAGTTTTGCAATCCATACAGTACACTTGCCGTCATGGCCAGCGCAAGAATCACGATTCCCATAATCAGTACAGACCATTTTTGACCACGGCTGCATAAAAAAGATTGCACGTTCGATCCCCTTCTCTCATGCTGCTGCCCATTTACATATGGACCGAGTTCATATTCATGAAAAAATCCACTAAAACCACGTTTTTTCGTTTGCATTTTGCCTGATCGCTGTCATATAATGAAATAGTGTCCTTAAAAAACACTATACGCCTGTAGCTCAGTGGATAGAGCAATGGTCTCCGGAACCATGTGCGGGGGTTCGATTCCCTTCAGGCGTACCATAATGGCTAACCAAAAGGCTGGATGCTTCCAGCCTTTTATTTTTGCCTATCTCTTCTCTTAGTTGATATCCGCAAAAATCTTCTCGATATCCTTCACCATCAAGTCCGCTGCCAGGATTCCCCCAGCCGTATTCCAGATAGCTTCGTTTACTTGATAGGCACGACCCGTCTGTACTACCTTCATGTTCTTCGCGAGTGGATCACTTAGCCATTCTTGTGCGGTCTTGGAAGCCCCGGTATCTCCATTACGGTCTGAGGTGAAGTAAAAGAAAATATCCCCATCCAGTACATTGATTTGCTCTTTTGCGATATCTTTGGAAAACTCCGCCTTGTTCTGCTCCGCTGGACGTGCAAAGCCTAGCTCGTCCAAAATAACCCCTGCAAAGTTTTGTTTATAGTAGACACGTACCTTTCCAGGCTGGAATCGTGCCAACGAGATTTCCATCTTCGTTTTGTCACCTAGCTTGGTTTTGGTGTCTGCAATCAACTTGTCAAAGTCAGCCAGAATTTTCAAACCTTCTGTTTCCTTATTTAACGCTTTTGCATATAATTCGAAGTTTTCAATCATACTGTCACCAAGGTTTTCAGTAAATACGGTTGGTGCAATCGCTGATAACTGCGTGTAAATCTTCTCTTGTCGCACTTTTGTTCCGAGGATCAAGTCAGGCTTCAAGCTCGCAATCAGCTCCATATTAGGTTGTGTCTCGTCCCCTACGACTTCAACCCCACTCATCTGATCTTTAATATGGTCGAACCACGGATCTCCAATCCACGATTTAACTGCTCCTACCGGCTTGATTCCCAATGCAAGCAAGCTTTCTGTCCCCTGATTGGTCAAAACAACGATGCGCTGTGGGGTGCCCTTTATTTCTGTTTCACCCATGGCATGTGTAATCTTGCGAACCTGTTCTGCCTGTGGCTGTTCTGTTTGTGCCTGCTGGGCTGGAGCAGGAGCAGCCGTTTCCGTACCGCAAGCAGCCAAAAGCAACGACATGATCATCGTCACAAGCAGCGATAGCTTTCCTTTTTTAAACATAAGTGGTGTCTCCTTTTTGTGGTAATGAGTATCATTATCAATTTGGAAGTAAAAAAATAGGCCTATCCATTCGTGCTTCCTCTTTCACCATGTTCTCCCACTGCGCAAAGGGAGATCAAATGTTACAATTGTACACTAATATAGATATCTCCTATTTTCAATTGAATTCAGGAAAAACCACTCGAAAATAGACAAAAGCAAGGATGTGTCACATTTGATTACCAACGTAAGCAACCGAACACAACCGTCAAAAGAATGGATCACTCTTGCCCTGCTTCAACTCATGGAAAAAACGCAATACTCGCATATCTCCATTACTGAAATCACACGAAAAGCAGGGCTTGCCAGACAGACCTTTTATCGCAATTACGAGGATAAGGACGATATCTTATATGAATATTTGTGCGATCAATATGCGACCTATTGGCGAATCATAGATGAACAGAACGATTTGCATGAAGATATGCTAGTAGCTTTTTTCGATATGTGGCAGCAGCACACTCCCCCTTCCTTACTGGAGAACATTTGGAATGGGGACAGGAAAGTGAGACAGATCATTTTTCGGAGCGTTGACTTTTCTATTCAAGAGCGTTTTCCGAACAGGGCAAATCCAGAGAACGCTCATCACCAGGAGAACCTTCACTATTATGCACAAAGATCGATGTCCTCCACCTTCCATGTTATTTTAATTGAGTGGACATTGAGACGATTTCGAGAGTCCTGTGATGAAATGGGGAGACTTGCCTATCGACTGACAAGCTCAATGCGCGACCTTCTTTCTAGCAAGAGCTTCTGATTAAAAAGCTGCGCTCTACTTCTTTCCTTGGAGGAAGTTCAGTCACAAAAAAACCCTGGAGCATTACTCTGCTCCAGGGCCATCCCGCACCTTACTGTTGATTCCTCGTTTTATACAAAAGATACACAAAAAACGGCGCTCCAATCGCTGCGGTAAAAATCCCTGCCGGCAAATCATGTGGTAAGAACACCGTTCTCCCAATCAAATCAGCCAAGACGACGAGCATTCCGCCCAAAACAGCGGAGGCCGGCAGCAAGTAGCCATATGCGGAGCCGACAAGCCTGCGCGCAATATGCGGGGCCATCAATCCGATAAAACTGATCCCTCCTGCCACACCGATTGCAGCACCTGCCAACGCTACGCTGATCGCAATCAAGAGCAGTCGTTTTTTATCAATCGCTACACCGATACCTTGTGCGATATCATCACCGAGCTCCTGGGCATTTAAATAGCGAATTTGGAAAATCGTAGCCACGAGAAACAAAACGGTCCACGGAAGCAACGTCATGACATTTACCCAAGACATACCGTACACCGTTCCAGTCATCCACCCAAGTGCATTGGAGGCTTTGTGGGTTTGGGTAATAACCAGAAAAAAGATGGTCAATGCCCCCATACCTGCTGAGACACATACCCCGACCAGCGCGAGACGAAAAGGCGAGACCCCGTCTTTCCACGCAGTTAGATACGTAAGCGTAGCGGTTAATAATCCACCGATCAAGGCCACCAATGGCATCCATTGCACACTTACATCTTTTGCGAATGTGATAAATGCTACCGCTGCTGCCGTCGCTCCCGCTGTAGTCCCGATCAAATCAGGAGAAGCTAACGGATTACGCACCAAGGACTGCAGGATGGCCCCCGATACTGCCAGGGACGCCCCCACCATGACGGAAACGACAACGCGAGGCAGCCGCCAATCGAGCACGATCAATTCATTCTGTTCACTGCCCGCCCCCACAAAAGCTTTGATGACGTCCCACACAGGAATATGCAAGCTTCCCAAACCAATACTCAATACGATGACCATACATAACAGCAGAAACAGAAACAAATTAATACCTACCGCCCGCTTGTTTACATGAAAAGAGAGCGCTGGCTTTTTGGTCCGAATGACTACATGTCTATGCATACGCCCTCCTCCTGACCAGCGGGATGATAAAAGCCACTCCGATCATGGCCGTTGCTACACCTACTGGTACTTCCAAACGCATAGGCATCAATACAAGGCGAGCAAGCAAATCAGCGCAAACCAGAAAAGCTCCGCCAAAGACAATCGAATACGGAATCAACCATCGATGATCAAGGCCGACTAAAAAACGACACAGATGCGGTATGATGATACCTACAAATGCAATCGGTCCGGCGAGCGCGACACTCCCGCCTGCCAAGAATACCACGATCAATATCGCTGAAGCTTTTACCAAGATAATCTTTTGGCCCAGACCAGTTGCTACATCATCACCGAGTACCATCAAGTTCAACGAGCCAGTCAGTAGCATAGCCCCTAACCAGCCTACAATCAGATAGGGAATAATCATCAAAAGATGATCGAGCTGTCTTCCCTCCACGGAACCAATCAACCAGTAAAAGGCCTCTGTCATCGTCTTTTCTTGCAGCAGCATGAACAGAGAGGTCACAGACGAAGCAAAAGCACCAACCGCCGCACCCGAAAGTGTCAGCTTGATCGGAGTCATGCCTCCCCGCCCAGCGGATGCCAGCCCGTATACAAGCAGAGCAGTTGCACCCGCTCCAATAAACCCTGCCCACATCATTTGCGACATTGGGAATCGCGAGCCAAAAACAGCAATCGTCGTCACAATGGCTGCTGCAGCTCCAGCGTTTACACCGATGAGAGATGGTGAAGCCAATGGGTTGCGAGTTAACGCCTGCAACAAAACACCTGCTACAGCCAGGCTGCTCCCCACCGCTACCGCTGTCAGAGTACGCGGCATTCGGGAAGTCGTAATAATCAAATGCTCCTCCGAACCGGAAAATTGGGTGTATGCCTCCACTGCAGTAGTGAGCGAATACCGATTGATACCGAAAAGGATACTAGCCACCATCACGACAGCCAAGACGACTATTCCTAATATGAGTACAGTAGTCTTTTGCAGACGACTGGGCAAAATCACATTCACGACTGTCCCCTTCTTTCACTTGCATTCTACCTATTCTGTCTATTTCTCCCACCAATCAGTGTAAGCTTGGAGCTAAGGCAAGTCAATGATATTGATTTTTATTATCATACTTGGAAAAATATGTTGACACATCGGCATATAAGCATATACAGTAATGAAGGAAAAATGATAATCATTATCAGTAAAAAGGGGGATTTTCCATCATGCGCAAAACTTCCATGCGTTTGATGTTGGGGGCTATGCTTTCCGCTGTCCTGCTCGTAACAGGCTGCGGAGGACAAGCAACGCCTTCATCCAGCACATCTTCTTCTACTCCAGCCGCTTCAACAACTACACCAGCACCTACACCGGCAGCGTCTGAAGAGAGAGAAGTAAAACACTTCATGGGGACAACAAAAATAAAAGGAACTCCTCAGCGTGTCGTCGCTCTCACAAGTGAAAGCACAGAAGCAGTTCTTGCATTAGGGATCACGCCCGTTGGGGCTGTCATGAGTGGTCTGGGTAAACCAGGTGACCCATGGCATCCACATATTAAAGAAAAAATGAAGGATGCAGTTGAATTGGGTGACGAGAACCAACCAAACGTTGAGCTGATCGCCAGCCTGAAGCCAGATCTGATCCTGGGAACAAAAGGACGCCAAGGGCAAGAAAAAGTATACGCTCAGCTTTCCGCGATTGCCCCAACCGTCTTCTCTGAGGATCTCGTAGGCAGATGGAAAATCAACTTTGCCCTTTACTCAGAAGCTCTGAACAAAAAAGCTGAAGGCGAAAAGCTGATGGCTGATTTTGATAAGAAGATTGAAGATGCAAAAGGAAAACTGGGTGACAAGACGAAGATGAAAGTCTCTGTCGCTCGTTTCGTAGCAGGCAAAACTCGTCTTTACTTGAAAGACACTTTCTCTGGCGTTGTTTTGAGCCAGCTCGGCTTTGCTCGACCAGCCTCCCAAGACATCGATGAGTTTAAAAAAGACATTACAAAAGAGCTCATGGCTGAAATGGATGGCGACGTCTTGTTTTACTGGATCGGCGATTACTCCGGTGATGGATCTGCGAACAAATACACCGAGGAATGGATGAAAGATCCGCTCTATCAAAACCTGAATGTCGCGAAAAACAAAAAAGCATTCGAAGTTGACGAAGTGATCTGGAACGTAGGCGGCGGTATTCTTTCTGCTGAGCTGCTTGTTGATGACATCGTAGAACGCTTCTCCAAACTGTAGGCTATCAAGCCAGTCAAAAAAGCAGGAGTGGTTGAGATAACCACTCCTTTTCCTTTGCCTGAATGTATTATTGATCGAGTTCCTTAGTCCCGGCATCTTTACTGGGCAGAATCGGATCTATTTGTTCAGGTTTACGGGAATAAGCTTTGTTAGTAACCAAAATCGTCGCCCCGATGATTACGACAAAAATGAGCACCAGCGCTACGATAAAACCCGTTGTCATGCATACACCCCCGACTTTTTTCTAACTCTTATTATAGCTGATTTCCATACGAGTCAGAACCTTCATCCAGTACCAATTCATTTGCATCACAACACAATTACAAACAATTCGAAATTAATTGATAGGAAAATGGCTCCTCTATCTCGAATATTTACGACGACGTTCTCTCATTCAAATACTTGATAGCCAATGCGGGGGAAATAAGATGAACAAGCTAAATACCCCTTTCTTATGGAAAAAGAAACGCTCGAAAAAGGAAATTACGCAAGTGTTGTTTCCAGATCAAATATTAAAAGCATTTTTTCACTTTACGACGGATGCGATTTCGATTAGTGACCTCGATAACAATATCGTGTTGGTGAATCATGCTTTTGAGCAATATTACGGTTGGTCAAAGGAAGAAATCTACGCTACGCCACACTGTTTTATTCCAGACGAGTACAGGAACGAGACCAAGCAATTATTTGATGCGGTAAGAAGCATGGGCGTATTGCTTACCAATTATGAAACCGTGCGCCAGCGAAAAGATGGCACAGTAATGGATGTCGTCTTGTCAGCTGCTCCTATCAAAGACGAAACAGGAAAGATTATTGGTGCTTCCTGTATCACCCGTGACATTTCCGACCGCAAAAAAATTGAAGAGACTCTGCGTCAAACCGAAACGAAATATCGTCTCCTCATCGATCATACCCAGGACATCGTGACGATATATGATTTAGCCATGAGACGCATCTACGCCTCCCCATCGATCGAGCAATTGGGATATGTACCAGCCGAGGTCACTTCCCCTAATAATGTACAGCTCACTCATCCAGAAGATATCCCAACGTTTCAGGCAAAATTTCAAGAAATCATGGTAACGAAGCAACCTGTTCATTTCGAGACGCGCTCTATGGATAAGTACGGGAACGAGGTCTCCTTCGAAGCTCGGGGCATCCCCATTCTAAGTGCCTGTGGAGACGTCCAAAACTTTATGTTTGTGTCACGAAATGTCACGGATCGCAAGTACTCGGAAGCTGCCTTGTTTAAAAGTGAGAAAACGAACAAAATCATCTCGGAATACACCGATGACTTCATTCTGATTACGGACATACATGGGGACATCATCCACCTCTCCCCTTCTCATTCACGCGTCATTGGAATGAACGAGAATTGCCGCCATATCACCTTCACAGACATTCATCCAGAAGATCGTCAGACCGTCATCAACCATTTTCACCATATGCTAGCAACGAAGGAACCGAGGATATGCGAGTTCCGCTTCCAAACGAAAAATAATAAGTGGATCGTTCTCGAATCAAAAGGAGCCCCCATCCTGACAGAAACGGGAGAGTGCGATGGCTTTATCATCGTATCGCGTGATATTACAGAGCGCAGAAATAACGAGGATTTATTACGGAAGGCCGAAAAGCTCTCCGTGATTGGCGAGCTGGCAGCCGGGATCGCTCATGAGATTCGCAATCCGCTTACATCATTAAAGGGCTTTATTCAATTTCTGTATCCAACCATGAATGATAACAAGCGCTATGCGGACATCATGCTCTCCGAACTGGACCGGATCAATTTTATTGTGAGTGAATTACTAGTCTTGGCCAAGCCGCATAGCATTCAGATCAAGCCGCTTCCGCTCATTCCTTTACTGGAAAAAGTCTTGGCACTATTAGCTTCAGAGGCCAATTTGAAAAACATTCATCTTCGAACAGAATTTGCTTTTCAGCCGATCATTGCCGGAGAAGAAAATCAGCTCAAGCAGGTTTTTATCAACATCATTAAAAACGCCATTGAAGCGATCGACGGATATGGTGAAGTTCTTCTTACCACCGCCTTAAAGGACGAAAATCAGGTTCTCATCACGCTTACGGATACTGGCTGTGGAATCTCGGAAGAAATGATCCACAAATTGGGCGCCCCCTTTTTCACGACAAAAGAAAAAGGAACTGGCCTTGGGCTTATGATCAGCAGCAAGATCATGAAAGACCACAACGGCAGCTTGGAAATAAAAAGTAGAGAAAACGAAGGCACGGTGGTAGAGATTACGCTGCCGATTGCACAGGACCGAATTGGGCCATCCTAGGAAGGTGTATATTCCATCATCAGTGGAGGTGCCCTATGGATTTCACCAAAATGAGCACAAGTGAGTTCGTGGCCAAAATTCGCGAATCTCAGGCGAAAAACCTGCGAAGCAGACAGCACCAAGGCTACGGTCATCCCGAAAAACGTTTGCCCAGCAAGCAAGGCATTTAACAAGCAAAAGCCCTCCCGCGAGCTCCTTTGGCTCAAACGGGTGGGCTTTTGTCATTGTTATTGTGGATCTTGTTTATTCAGGTTACGGTCTCTTTCTGACTTTTGCTTCTGAGTGCCTTGCGACTTGCTGCTGTGCCCTTGATTGCCACCGTTTTTCGTATTTCGATTGTTTGACATCTGAATCCCTTCCTTTCCAGCTCTGGTCTTCATGCCAAACGTAGTATGTCCCAAAACGGCTTATTCATCATGAATGATTACTTCGCTTCACCCATGAATACTTTCTTTCCGTCCTCATACTTGTACACGTATACGGAAGCAAAGTCGTTGTCGCCTTTTTCGTTGAACGTTACGTTAACGAATTTGCCTTTGTAATCTTTGGTTTTGTGAACAGCTTCCAGCACTTGTTCACGGGTTGGCTTTTTGCCGCCGTTTGCTTTGATCGCTTCTTCCAGACCGTTCAGCATAACACCCATGGAGTCATAACCAAACGAAGTGAAGATCCCTACCTTGTTGCCAGTCGCGCTCTCGAAGTCAGTGATCCATTTCTTGCCATCTTCCGTAGCACCAATATCGCCAACAGTAGAAGTAAATACAACGTTATTGGCATTTTCTGCACCAGCAATTTTTATCAGGTCAGCGGAGTCGTAGCCATCGCCACCCATGAAGACACCTTTGAAGCCTTTTTCACGTGCTTGCTTCACGATGATACCTGCATCAGAGTAGTATCCGCCGAAGTAGATCATCTCCGGGTTTTTCGCAAGGATTTGGGTGATGATCGCGCTATAATCCTTCTCCCCTGCCGTTACCCCTTCAAAGCCGAGAACTTGTACGCCATCTTTTTCAAATTGCTTTTTCACTTCTTCAGCAAGACCTTGTCCATAAGCAGCCTTATCATGCATGACAAAAGCTGTTTTGATATTCAACTGATTTTTTGCAAAAACCGCAGCTTTGGAGCCTTGTTGATCATCACGCGCACAAATGCGGTGTACGATCTTCTTGCCTTGCTCAGTCAAATCAGAGCCTGTCGCGGATGGCGATACCATCACGAGGCTTTCTTGCTCGTACTGAGCTGCTGCTGTAATCGAAGCACCTGTTGTAGCATGGCCTACTACCCCGACTACATCAGGATTCGAAATCAGCATTTGTGCGACTGCTACCCCTTGTTTCGGGTCAGCTTGATCGTCTTGAGCGGACAGCTGCACGTCAAATCCAAGTGCTTTGAATGCTTCTGCCTTTTCTTTCAACGCATATTCAGCACCAGCCTTAGCTGTGCTGCCGTAATCGGAATATTGACCAGACATCGGACCTACCACGGCAATCACGAGCTTCTCAGTAGCTCCGCTCGCTCCACCCGTGCTACCTCCGCTATTGTTACTCGGCTGTGGAGCTGCACTTTGTCCACCAGTGCCTGTACCAGCACCTGTACCGCCGCCGCAACCTGCTAGCAATGTGCTCAGAGCAAATGTCGCAGCCAGTATCGACAATGATTTCTGTTTTCTCATAGCAAAACTTCCCCCTCTTTATTTATGAACAAACTATGAATCACAATCTTATTGTAGGATATTTTAGAAAATTTGCAATAGAAATGATAAAAAGAAGAATCAATCATATTATGGGAAAGCTGCACAGAAGAAAATAACCACTTCTACGCATAGAAGTGGTTATCTGGACAAAACGAATGTTACTTCGTGATTGGAATGCTTAGCTTGTAGGTAAGAGTTTTTGCATCGTACTCTACTGTTGCACCCAATTCTTGTGCGATGAATACGAGCGGAACAAGCACTGCTCCCGTCACTGGACGTGGCGGATTTGCGATACTCGTCTCTTTGCCGTTTTTATAAGCAAAGTTTTTGTCTTCGTACATACGCAGAGCGTACTTGTTTTCTTTGGCAATCAGCAGGGATTTGGTCGTGCTATCCCATGCTGCGGTTCCGCCCAATGCAATCGCCAATGTGCTCGCATTTACATAAGCCACACCGTTTTCTGTTACGATTTCTTGTGGGAATGGGAACTCCTTGCCGTTAAGCTGAACCTTGATTTTTTGTTGCTGTACAGGTGCTGTTTGAGCAAAAGCAGCAGTTGCTGCTACACTTCCAGTCAATAGAGCCGCTGTCAGCATCAATGTCGAAAACTTGCGAAGCATAAGAAACACCCCTTAAATTTGATGAAATGAATTCCAATTTTGTAAAGTTCGACACAAATCAACTTTTTCCTTCTTTTTTATTCCATACTTTTCCTATGTAATTCTCTCGCCAAACATGACCAGACTAGGAAAAAAATAAATATCCCGCGAACAAATGTTTTTGTGCACAACCTGTGCATAACATTGTGGATAACTATCGAAAGTGAGGCTAACTCATGGCAGGGGAACGCTTTTTTCTCATATATCAAGAAGCAAGTGACGAAGAATGCTTATTAACCATTGAGCCATACAAGGATCAACAAGAGCTGGCGGAAGCCATTAATCAGCTTCAAGCCAAACAAGTCGATGAATACACGATCATCAAGGGAAAAAAGATGAAGGCCACGCTGAAACTTGCGGTTGATTTGACCGAAGCTGATGAGAATTCCAAGGAATGATTGTTTTCTTTTTCGAGTAGGTTTAGAGAGAGGTAAATTGGCAAACATGGTAGTGAGGGCACGCAGTTATGTGTTTGACCTTCATTGACCTTTTGTGTATGATATTGTTACAAAGAGAGGAGGAAGACTAGATGCACATGAATTTGATTCCAACTGTCATTGAACAGACGAACCGCGGGGAACGTGCTTACGACATTTATTCCCGCCTGCTCAAGGACCGCATCATCTTTCTGGGAACCCCAATCAACGACACCGTAGCCAACATCGTTGTGGCACAGTTGTTGTTCCTTCAGGCGGAAGATCCGGAGAAAGACATTCACCTGTACATAAACAGCCCAGGTGGTTCTATTACTGCCGGTATGGCGATTTACGATACGATGCACTTCATCAAACCTGATGTGTCCACCATTTGTATCGGAATGGCTGCTTCCATGGGAGCTTTCCTACTGGCTGCCGGGGCAAAAGGCAAGCGCTTTGCTCTACCGAACAGTGAAGTGATGATTCACCAGCCATTGGGCGGCGCACAAGGACAAGCGAGCGACATCGAGATTGCCGCTAAACGTATTTTGAAGATGCGTGATCATCTGAACACCATCTTGGCTGAACGCACAGGTCAGCCTTTGGAGCGCATCCAAAAGGATACCGATCGCGACAACTTCCTCTCTGCCGCAGAAGCAGTAGAGTACGGATTGATTGACAAAGTGATCACTTCCGAACCGTCTTCCAAAAAATAAATGATCGTAAGTAAAAAAAGCACTCGTGCCTAATCTACTGGCCGAGTGTTTTTGTATGTTTTGTATGCCTATTCCTTTTTCCCGATCAACAATTCCACCTCTTCGATTTCCTTCGGGATCTGCGATGATAGCACCTCGCAGCCGTCTGCTGTTACTAACACATCATCTTCAATCCGAATACCAATTTCTTCTTCCTCTATATACAGACCGGGTTCAATCGTGATCACCATACCGGGTTGCAAGGCAGTACTGTAATCTGGTATATCGTGCGTATCCAGTCCAAGGTGATGAGACACGGAATGGTAGTAGTATTTTGACAGCTCACTGCTATCTTGGATGAGACCGAGACGTAGCAGACCATCTGCAAAGACTTGTTTTGTGACATCATTTAGTTGTGGAAGTGTGACACCAGGCTTCACTGCTTCGATGGTCTTGATTTCTGCTTCGAGCACGAGTTGATAGATCTCCTTCTGACGTTCTGTAAAGCGACCATTCACGGGAAACGTTCGCGAAATATCAGCCGCATAGTAGTTCGATGTTGCACCGAGGTCGAGGAGGACCAAGTCACCGTCTTTCGCACACTGATTGTTGGCTTCATAGTGCAAGACAGTTGCATTGAGCCCGCTAGCAATAATGGGTAAATAAGGGAGCTCTCGAACACCATGCGACTTCAACGAGAAATCATAGTGCGCCTCTAGCTCATATTCCATGATTCCAGGACGTGCATGCGACCACATGCGCCGGATTGCTTCATCCGTAATCGCAACCGCGCGTCTGATTTCTTCGATCTCTGCCGGACTCTTCACCATACGCAGTTCTTTTAGCCATGGGCCGGCGTCGTGAATCTGCAGAGTCCGGTATTTCTTCTGCGCGTCTTCGGCAAAAGTCTCGGCAGGGGTCAGCTCATCGTTCCACAGACAGCGATACAAGTCAAGATAGAGCGAGCCCTTTCCTTCGCAGCGCCTTATAAAGGTTCCAAATGACTGGTGCCACTCATCGAGATAGTCGAAGTGTTCGATACCAGACTGCTCTTTCGCCTCTCGATCCGATAAGACGGCTCCTGTCCATTTCGCTTCCAGTTCATTTGGGCGCTGAAGAAATAACGTTTCGGTCACGGTGCCCGCGCGTTTCGTGATCATGAGAATGAGGTTGCTCCCGGCAATGCCGGTTAGATAATAGAAGTTGCGATTCGGGGTAAACGGATATTTATCGTCATGGCTGCGTGTCTTGACCACCCCTGAAAATAGTACCAATGCGCTGAAATCAGGCATTTTTTCCGCGAGTCTTTGACGGCGATTGATGAACTCTTTTGGATCCATGGATATTGTCATTTTTCTCCCCCTCTTCGTTGAAAACACTTTGAGTTCAGTATAGTCTGACAATTAATATTTTAGGATACTTTTATCATTTGGGAAACGACTTTACCCTTTTATTGATCTATACAACAAAGAGCAGTTCCTTTAGGTAAACTGCTCCTTGTTATAGTAGATTGCTACCGCATTTTATTAAACGATCCTGCGATAGATCATTGTTATACTTCCATTAACTGACTGACATAAACGGTACGACTATGTCCTGGATTCTTTTCCTCATGGACACTTGCTGTAGAGGTTTTCTCGTCTACCGCATCGATCCACACGGCTTGTCCTTCGTACTCAACCTTGATATGGTCGTCGGATTTCATGATGGCTTGTGCTCTCGATACATTCATAAGTGACTGACTCCCTTTATTGATCATCGTCAAGGGCTTGCTTGGCTGCCGTAGCCCCTGTCATCGTGTCTACACTTGTCTCTTCAATCAGGCCATTTTGGTCGGAAACAACTCCGCCCCCTAGTCCCTCGTTTATCATCCGATCAATGTCCATGTCATAACAATCGCGGCCTTCGTGACACGTATCACGGTTACTCATGTCTCATTCCTCCTTCATGCAATATACATGGTTAGAAATGCCCTGCGCGAACTGAATTGATACATGTACATCAAAACGATCCACAAAAAAAGACACCTCCCTTAAGGGAAAAGTGTCTCTCATGAGTCTATTCTTCCTTGCTTACCAGATTCGTAAGGCTGGTGACTGCCTGGGAGGCATCCGGCCCTTCTGCCAAAATGGTAATTTCCGTTCCAGAGCTGATTGCGAGGCTCATGATACCCATGATGCTTTTCGCATTGACCTTTTTGTTGCCTTTTTCTACGAAGACTTCCGATGCAAAACGGTTGGCCTCCTGTACGAAAAAGGCTGCCGGACGAGCCTGCAAACCGGTCTTTAACTGAACCACGACCTGCTGTTGAACCATGAATGGACCTCCTTACTTGTAGACTATTATCCTTTAGTATATCATGCATCTACATCGAAATATTTTGTTTTTCTCGTATTTTGTCAGCGATTTCGTTAATTTTTCGCAAGCGGTGGTTAATGCCCGATTTGCTAACAACTCCGCTCGGCACCATCTCTCCCAATTCTTTCAAATTGATGTCAGGATGAGCCACTCGAAGCTCCGCTACCTCGCGCAGACGCTTTGGCAAATTCTCTAATCCCATCTCTTGATCGATGAGTTGAATATTTTCCATTTGTCTGGTTGCTGCATTCACCGTTTTGTTAATGTTGGCGATTTCACAATTGTGTAAGCGGTTCACCGAGTTGCGCATGTCCTTTACGATTCGGACGTCCTCGAAATACAGAAGAGCCTGATGAGCCCCAATCAAGCTCAAAAACTCTGTAATCTTCTCGCCTTCCTTAATATAGAGAACATACCCTTTTTTCCGCTCGATGCACTTGGCATTTAGTTTATACCGATTGGCGATCTTGGTCAATGCTTCGCAAAAATCCTGATAGGAAGTGAAAATCTCCAGATGATAGCTGGACGCCTCTGGATGATTGACTGAGCCTCCCGCCAAAAAAGCACCACGCAAATACGCTGCTCGACAGCAGGACTTTTTCACAATTTCTGGAGCTACTCCCGGGATAAACGATAGGCTTTGATCCATGATGCCCAAGTCTTGCAAAATCTCATTGGCCTTATTCGGAATACGCACAATGTAGACGTTATTTTTCTTCAGACGCATCTTTTTACGAACCAGAAGTTCAGCGTGTATCTGAAACAGCCTCTTGATTAATGTGTAAATACGTCGGGCAATCGCCGCATTCTCTGTTGTCACATCCAGCACCAGTCGTCCGGCTCCAAACTGCAGACTTCCATTCATCCGAATCAAGGCTGAGAGCTCTGCCTTGCTGCAGCAATCGGCACCCTCCGTCATGGTAAGCTCTTTTTTGGTATGCGCGGCGAATGACATCGACTTCACTACTCCTTCTCTATCTTCAGCACCTTCCGTCTTCGCTTGACGAGTGACACAACCTGCTTGCTGACAGCATGTGCATCATGACGTAGGTATCCATCCTCAAATGTGACCAGCGACTTCGCCACAACATGCAGCCCAAGCTGGCGCAATTGTTTTAGGTCACATAGGACAGGAGCTGCTCCTTTTTCCGCGTATTTATCCAATACATGAATAGGCAGCTCGGCTGAATTGACAATGATCGTATCCAAAAATGGTCTATCTACATGTTCATACATAACATTCACATGCCTGGATGCAGAAAAGCCGTCTGTCTCTCCCGGCTGCGTCATAACATTGCAGATGTAAATTTTCGGGGCTTCAGCGCGTGTAATCGCTTCAAATAACCCGCGTACTAATAAATTGGGCAGGATGCTCGTATACAAGCTACCAGGCCCAATCAAAATGGCATCCGCTTCGGCAATTGCCAGCAAGGCTTCGCTTAGAGGAACTGCATCCTCCGGATCGAGGAAAACTCGCTTAATTTCTTTGCCAGTCAACGGTATTTGGGATTCTCCGATTACGAGAGATCCATCTGTCATTTCCGCTTTCAACCGAATGGATTGCGTGGAAGCAGGTAATACATCTCCACGTACCGCCAAAACTCCACTTAATGTTTTGACTGCGGTGACAAAATCTCCAGTGATTTCGTTCATCGCTGCAAGTAATAGATTTCCCAAATTATGCCCTGCTAATCCCGTGCCTGTGGAAAAACGATACTGCATGACTTTTTCCATCAACGGCTCTGTATCGGCCAGAGCAGTCAATACATTTCGAATGTCGCCGGGTGGAAGCATATCCATTTCTTCTCGCAAACGTCCAGAGCTTCCCCCATCGTCTGCAACCGTTACAATCGCTGTGATATGCACCGGTTCGTGCTTCAAGCCGCGCAGAAGGACAGAAAGACCCGTTCCTCCGCCAATGACGACAAGCCGTAATGGCCTTGACTGTAGCCTCCCGATTCCCTTAGTAGGCATATGTCACCTCATTATTTCTAATACACATACCACAGGTGGCTTTTTATGAACGCTTCAGTATTTCCTGCCATCTTATGCTCATTTGTTCTTTTCCATGTCTCGATGACTGACACGGACAGAAAAATCTTTTCCAAAGGTTTCTCCCAAATGTTCTGCAATGGCGACCGAGCGATGCTTGCCACCGGTACATCCAATCCCTATCACAAGTTGACTTTTTCCCTCTCGCTGGTAATGCGGCAGGGTATACCCCAAAAAGTCTGTAAGCTTTCCTAAAAATTCTTTCGTGTCCTTGTGCTGCATCACATACTCTGCCACCTCTGGATCACATCCCGTTTTCGGACGCAAATCCTCCACATAGTGCGGGTTAGGCAAAAAACGGACATCGAACATCAAGTCAGCGTCTATAGGTGCGCCATATTTGAAACCAAACGACAATACATTAATCGTAAGTGGTGATCCTTGTTGACCGTATTGGTTGATGATTTTTTCTCGAAGCTGAACTGGCTTCATTTGACTCGTATCGATTATCTGATGCGCCCAGCCCTTCATTTCTTCCAGCAAGCGGCGCTCAGCGTGAATTCCTTCCAGAGGGGAACCGTTCGGAGATAGCGGATGTCTGCGACGTGTTTCCTTATACCGGGAAACCAATGTCTGATCGCTCGCATCCAGATAAAGGATATGGTATGATAATCCGTTCATCTGATTGAGGCTCTCCATGGTTACGGCTAGATTTTCAAAAAACTCACGTCCTCGCAAGTCAATCACCAATGCGACTCGCTCAATACTCCCACCAGACTGTTTGACCAACTCAGCAAATTTGGGAATCAGTACAGGCGGTAGGTTGTCTACACAAAAATAGCCCAGATCCTCCAAGCTTTGTACAGCAACTGTTTTTCCCGCACCTGACATTCCGGTAATAATCAGGAGATTCATGGCCTTGTCGTTTCCCAATTCCGTCACGCAACTCGCCTCCTACGATTCTGACAATAGCATACCATATTGTCCACCCTATTCGCACCTTTTTGAGCGGCTTCCCCTGTTTTTCCATCCTTGTCTTCAACAGGAGTACAAGCTTCTTTAGAAAAAAAGATGCGTGACTGAATGCCAGCCACGCAACAATTGTTTATATAGATAAGGGGGTCAATTCATTGTCTATATATTACCTGTGAATTATTTCACCCATGTTACAAGCAGGTTAAGAGATTGTGACATTTTGTTCCTTTAGCTTTTCATTCAGCTCTTCTACATAGTGCTGAGCAGATTGCGCAGCGATGGAACCGTCTCCGGTAGCTGTCACGACTTGGCGCAGCATTTTTTCGCGTACATCACCTGCTGCAAAGACACCTTTTACTTTGGTGTTCATTTTTTCGTCAGTCAGTACGTAGCCTGCGTCGTTGGTGATGCCCAATGGGCGTACGCTTTCAGTCAGTGGGTCCATTCCTACGTAGATGAATACGCCATCTGCCGGGAATTCTTTTTGTTCACCTGTTTTGGTGTTTTCCAAGAGAAGCGTTTGTACTTTGCCTTCACCACGGATTTCTTTCAGTTCTGTATCCCAGATCACTTCGATTTTTTCGTTATCGAAAGCGCGTTTTTGCAGGATTTTCTGTGCACGGAACTGATCACGACGGTGTACAATCGTCACTTTAGAAGCGAAGCGAGTAAGGAATACAGCTTCTTCCACCGCAGAGTCTCCTCCACCAACAACCACCAGTTCTTTATTACGGAAAAATGCACCGTCGCAAACCGCGCAGTAAGAAACGCCACGACCGGACAATTCTTTTTCTCCTGGTACACCGAGCAAGCGGTGCTCTGCCCCAGTTGCCACAATGACAGATTTGGTCAAGTATTCCTTGTCACCTGTGATGACTCGCTTGTACGGTGCTTCATCGCGGATTTCCTTGATTTCGCCGTATGCGTACTCCGCACCGAATTGCTGTGCATGCTCGAACATTTTTGTAGAGAGATCAGGACCGAGAATAGAACTGAAGCCAGGGTAGTTCTCGATATCTTCCGTGTTAGCCATCTGGCCGCCTGGAATTCCTCTCTCCAGCATCAATGTGCTCATGTTAGCACGGGATGTATATACAGCAGCCGTCATTCCGGCAGGGCCAGCTCCGGCGATAATGACATCATAAATTTTTTGGTCGCTCATGCTTGTTGCCTCCTCATCTCACACAGTCTATTCCTTGTTTAAACTAATTATAATGTAATAATCTATTTAAAATCAAGTGTCGACAATACTTTGACGCACTTTGCCAAGGTAGCGACAGAAATGCCGTATTTCTGAGCCAGATGGGTTTGCGATTGCTTTTCGTTCGTTATCGTTCCGTATACATATTCCAATGCTGCGACCCACGCTACTTCTTTTCGCACTTGTACATGCTTTTGGGCATATTCGTGGTGTTTGTGCCATACATCGAGGCACCATTCCCCGGCTTCCTGCTTGCCCTGCGCGAGTAAATATTGACGTATGCCTTCTTCTACACTGTTTGCAAGCGTATCCGCCTTAGTTGAGCAGTTTGCCAAATCTGGGGTTTCTTCTGGCATGTCTGCACCCATATCAGCCAATGCCAGCAATGCCAGCTTCTGTAGCTGTTCGTTATCGGTCTGGTAATAAAATTGACGAACCGCGGTTTCAGCTTCGTCGTCTCCAATCAGAGACAACGTTTGCAGCACTGCGAATTTGACTTCATCACGTCCGTGCTGCAATGCCCAGAGAAGGGATGCACGGATCATTGGGTCTGTTTTAAAATCCTCTACTCCCGTGAATGAAGCTTTTTCCCAAGAAACTTCACGCTGCGTCGTATTATATTGATAGGGGATCGGTTTTATAGTCTCCCCTTCTTGTTCGCTTTTTACCATTTGAATGTATTGATCTGCGATGCCTGCTTCTGGATCCAACTGCTTGGCTTTTTGCCACCAGCGCAGTGCCTGATCCTTTTTCCCGCTCAAGTAAGCCGAGATCGCAGCATAGTGGTATGTGCACGCCTCATGCGGTCGTCCATTTCGCAGCATTCTCTGGTAATGGAAATACGCTTCGTCATGCTGACCGAGCACTCCCATTGTTGTTGCGAGCTTATACGTATTTTCCGGATGGAACGGAACGACCTTTTTCAGCATATCGATCAAGCTCAACAAATCTGTCGTTTGATTGTGATGGGAGAGCAAAACCGCCAGATTGCACAGCGCGTGCAAGTTTCCTTCTTCCTTATCCAGCGTCTGTTCGATGGTCTCCATCGCCTTCTGGAATTCCCCGGCATAATAGTAGGCAAGAGACAAATTGTTCCACGCTGGCAAAAAGTCAGGATCGGCTTCCACGATTTCTTTTAGCGTGTCCAACGCCTCCAGGAATCGTCCCTCTTCCAGACTGCGACGAGCTCGTTCGTGTTTGCTGTATACATCCTCTTTTTCACTCGGGAGGAAATGTCGTGGTGGCATGTCCAGCTCAAAGTAAATGTAGTCGAGGAGTTCTTCAGCGTCTTCCCGATACGGTCCGTTGCTATCTTCCTGCAAATAACGAACCGCCATTTCTTCTGCCATATGGTAATCTTCCAGGTTGGCGTAGTTGTTTGCCATGTAGAAATACACTTCTGTCATGGATGTATCCCATTTTTCTATCACTTCATAGAGGACTTCATTCGACGCTTCAAATTGTCCCGTTTCGGCAAGAGCACTAGCCAGATGGCAGTGGCATTCTGCATTCGTCGGCTCCATTTCAACTGCTCGGCGAAATGAACGTAACGCCTTTTCATAGTCGTACCGATTCAAACAACGCATACCCCGGTCTACAAAAAAAGCAGCATCTTGCTTAAAGTCAACGACGGTCGTTTTCTTCAAAATACTTTTGTTATGTTTCATAAAACCTCCAACATCGTAGGAGCTTACACTCCAAGTATCGTACCAGAAGCATCGGCACCCTACAAGCTGACTCGTCTTTTAAAGTGTTCTATAAATGAGCGTTCAAAAAGTCGACTTTTCAGCACCAAGAAAGTGGCGAGAACCTGAAGAAGGAGGAGCGGATTGTAGGGAACCTACATGAGCACCGGACTTTGAAGGTGAACGCCTCTTTCGATGTCGAATCAGCTTTCAGTATTACCACGTGATCAAAAGTCGAATTTTTGACTACCTTTATAAATAAAGCAAGAAACACCACTGGCACATAGCAAGTGGTGTTTACGAACAAAAATGGAGCGGACGAAGGGTCTCGAACCCTCGACCTTCGCCTTGGCAAGGCGACGCTCTACCAATTGAGCTACGTCC
>NZ_JBFEFW010000038.1:0-51437 GCF_047229145.1 Brevibacillus jepli | reverse complement strand
AGTAAAGCCATTTCCATGAAAAATGGCCAGCCAGTTTTATTCTGGCTGACCTCATAATACGAAACAGCGAAGATCTTTGGACACACCTACCGAGGCGTAGTGAAAAAAAGAGAAACTGCCTTTAGCGTCCACCTCTGAGATACCCCCTGAATGGACCACTTTGGACGCGGTTTCGATTTTTTTCACGGAGCCGGGCACCCCATGCTCCCTTGCAGGTGTTCCAAGAATCTGAGCGTTTTCTCCTGTTTCCTCCCCACCACACAAGCGAGTGAGAATAACGCACGAATCCTTTAATCGAATGAGCAACCAACAGCTAATCCAATCCGACTCATAAAGAAAGCCATAATTCGGTTAAAACAGCGCTAAACGAACGTTCACAATAACTGGAAGCGAGCGTATAATCAAATCACAATCAAGCTCAAACAAGAAAAACAACACATACGGCCTAGTTCCGAGATTCTCGGAAGCGGGGGAACCAATCTTTTGGGGTTAATCCTGAGTGATCAGGAGGGATGAGGAAATGTCTTCTCTGCCATCCTACCCGTCAGCTAACCTCGTCGGCCAAAGCAGGGAAGGTCATGGATGGATAAAGTCTAGGCATATAATGCGCAACAAGGGGATTCCTTGCGGGCGTGTGATAGGCCGATGCAGGCTTTTTCTTTGGGACCTTTGTTCTGGAGAGAAAGAATGGATCGGCCTATTTTTTATGGATACACCGACAAGCAGCTTACACGATACAGGCGGAACGAATGCGTGTGGATCGATAGGAGGCAGTCGGTACGACATAAACCGCTACCAATCGAAATCAGGAAGACAGAGTACAGGGAGTCCTGAAAAAAGGACGCCAGGTATTACGTAAGCCTGCGGATTTTCAACACCAGTAAAAATCAAGTTAGCATGCTTGGTTTGGCTGGAGTGTGGAAATTTCGCGGGCTTTTTTCATTCACAAATAAACGAAAGATGAGGGATACCATGCCCAAAATGAAAGTTAATCAACTGACAAAAGTGTTCGGCAAGCAGCCCGAGCTCGCCTTGAAGCTGCTGGCAGAAGGACGTACAAAGGAACAAATTTATAAGCAAACCGGCTTGTCGATCGGAGTAAATCAGGTCAGCTTTGAAGTCGAGGAAGGTGAAATTTTCGTCATCATGGGCCTGTCAGGCAGTGGCAAGTCGACTCTGATCCGGCTATGTAATCGCCTCATAGACCCGACGAGCGGAAGCATTCAGATCGACGGGGAAGAGATTGTGGATATGAGGGCGTCAGCTTTGCGCGAGGTTAGGAGGAAAAAGCTCGGGATGGTTTTCCAAAATTTCGCCCTGTTTCCGCAGCGGACCGTTCGGGAAAATGTCGAGTTCGGCCTGGAGATTCAACAGGTTCCACCGGAGCTCCGGCAAGAAAAAGCACGGGAAGCACTCGCACTCGTTGGGTTAACCGAGTGGGAAAATGCATACCCGGATCAGCTGAGTGGAGGGATGCGCCAGCGGGTTGGCTTGGCGCGGGCATTGGCCAACAATCCCGATATTCTACTGATGGACGAAGCGTTCAGTGCACTGGACCCGCTTATTCGAAAAGACATGCAGGATGAGCTGCTGGAGCTCCAGTTGACGATGAAAAAGACGATCCTGTTCATTACGCACGACCTGCAAGAGGCGTTGCGACTCGGGGATCGGATTGCCTTTATGAAAGACGGGCAGATCGTCCAAATCGGACGCCCGGAAGAAATCATGGCAGACCCAGCGGATGAATTCGTGAGGAAGTTCGTTGAGGATGCGGACCTGTCCAGAGTACTCGTCGCAGAGAATGTGATGAAACGGGCGGAGGCGATCACACCGGACAAAGGAGCGCGAGTAGCGCTGCAGCTCATGATGGATAACGGCGTGTCCAGCCTGTACGTCGTGGACAAAAAGCGCACGCTGCTAGGCTTGATTACGGCGTATGATGTATCGCTTGCAATCGGTACGGGAGATTCGCTTGAGACAATCATGAAAACAGACCTGCCCGTGGTCTCGCCTGATACACGTCTGCACAGCTTGTTCCCGATGATGGCAGACCTGCACGTCCCGATTGCGGTCGTGGGCGAGCAACAGCGTTTGTTGGGTGTCATCGTAAAAGGAGCGGTGCTTGGTGGACTGGTTGGCAAAGTAAATGTCCAAGAGCACCAGAGAGTCGAGGTGATGAGTCATGGACTCCGTGCCTAAGCTGCCGATCGGTCAATGGATGGAAGGGTTCGTAGAGGTGCTGGGCCAGTACAAAGGAGTGCTGTTTGATCCGGCAGCCATGATCATTTCCACGACGGTGACTTACTTCTCCACGGTTTTGGCAGCAGTACCTTCGCTGATTCTCATCTTGATGCTGGGTGCCACTGCGTGGGTCTTTTCAGGGCGAGCTTCCATGATTTTTACGGTTATCGGTCTTGCTCTGATCCACAACCTGGGTTACTGGGATGAAACGATGGAGACGTTGGGACTCGTTATTTCTGCCACGATCATTTCGATCGTCATCGGGATTCCGGTGGGCATTCTTTGCGCGAGACACGATACGTTTCGCAATCTGGTTACGCCAGTTCTCGATTTGATGCAGACGATGCCGGCGTTCGTTTACTTGATTCCTGCGATCTTTTTCTTTGGCTTGGGTGAGGTGCCGGGAGTCATTGCCTCCGTTATTTTTGCATTGCCGCCAATTGTGCGTCTGACGAACTTAGGAATACGTCAGGTCCCGGCGGAAATGGAGGAAGCGGCGGACGCCTTTGGGTCAACGGGATGGCAAAAGCTGGTGAAGGTGCAATTGCCGTATGCGAAATCGACCATCTTAGCCGGGGTCAATCAGTGCATCATGCTCGCCCTGTCAATGGTAGTCATAGCGGCCATGATCGGAGCAAAAGGACTGGGGGCAGATGTGTATCGCGCTGTATCGCAAGTGGATATAGGAAGAGGCTTTGAGGCGGGGTTATCCATTGTGATCATCGCCATCGTATTAGATCGGATTACCCAACATGCAGGAAAAAAGGAGAGAAACACATGATGAACAAAATGGTGCCCACTCTATTAGCAGCAATGATGGGAGCGACAGCTTGGCTGGCAGGCTGCTCCAGTCAAAGCACAAACACACAAATACCGACAGCAACGGTGATCAGCCCGATTCCTTCTGAGACGTCTGACAACGCGATAGGAGAAAAGCTCGACTACAAAATCATCGGAATCGACGCAGGAGCAGGCTCGATGGTGAAGACAGAGGAAGTCATGAACCTGTACGGCTTGGACAAGTGGCAGCTCGTCGAAGGCTCCGATGCAGCGATGACAGCTGCATTGCTCAAGGCGTACGAGGCGAAGGAACCGATTATCATTACGGGTTGGACGCCGCATTGGATGTTCAAAAAGATGGATTTGAAATACTTGGCGGACCCGAAGAACGGTTTTGGCGGAGCGGAGCAAATCCATACCATCGTGCGCAAAGGGCTGAAGGAGGAGAAGCCTGCTGCTTATCAGTTTTTGGATAAGTTTTCGTGGGAGCCAGCAGATATGGAGTCGGTCATGGTCCAGATGATTGACGGACGAGAACCTGAAGTGGCTGCTGCTGAATGGGTAAAAAACAACGAAGCCAAAGTAGCGAAATGGGTGGAAGGTATTCAGCCTGTCCAAAAAGAGAAGCTGACCCTAGCTTATGTAGCATGGGACTCCGAGATCGCCAGCACGCACGTCGTAGAGCATGTGCTGGAGCAGAAGCTGGGGTATGAAGTCGAATTGAGCCAAGTACAGACGGGACCGATGTGGGCAGGTGTAGCAATCGGAGATGTAGATGGAATGGTAGCGGCTTGGCTGCCGTCCACAGATGCGAGTTATGTGAAAAAATTCGGTGGACAGATCGAGGATTTGGGGCCGAATCTTGATGGGACAAAAATCGGACTCGTTGTTCCTGCGTACATGAACATCTCGTCCATCGAGGATCTCAAGTAGAAGAAAGGGAGGCGCTGCTATGAAGCATTATCTCGTGATTGGCAAGGGCGAAGCATTCACTTCATTTGTCCAGACGCTATGCTGCGACAGTCTGCCTGCTTTTTGGGTCAGGAATCCCGGTGCCTTTTCATTGACGGCTGGACCGAGAGAACAGACGATTCAGCGGTTTTTGCCCATTTCGTTTGAGGAGAGCTATCGCGAACAAGAGCCCTTGCTGCGCTATCATTCCGTCTACATCTTTCCCGATGAGTGGGCGGAGGGACGCGATTTCATTACGCTGTTCAAACAGCTGGGCACCTGCCGGATTTTTGTAATGACGCAGGAGCATCGGTACGCAACGCTATACAAAGCACTTGGGGCAAATCACGTCATCGTAAGCCAGCCCGGGTATAAGGGCTACGGCTGGTTGGCCGAGCAGATGAGCGGTTAAGAGGGTCATAGAAAAGGCTCCGCCTGCTATCAAGGCGGAGCCGTGTTTCGTGAAATTAGCCTAGCAGCTTTTCGAGGTCCTTGTCCAATACATATACCTCGATCCGTTCACCCATTTTCGTGCTGATGTCGCTATGACTGGAAAGTACCTTGCAGCTTGTCAGCTTTTCTACGATTTCTTCCGATTCTTCGCTGTACATCTCACGGAGAACTTCGCGCATTTCTTTTACGATGCGGCGGCCTTTATCGTGACTGGACAGATGCTTTTCTTCGACGGTGAGGACCCCTTTGAACCGGGCGATGACCATATCACCGACGATGTACGTCTTGGCTTCCTGCGGACCTCGTCCAATCAGATCACGTTGAAATTTTATGAATGCTTCGCTGATTTCGGCTTCCAGCTTTTTTTTGTTAGAGATGGCCAAACGCCATACCTCCCATAATTTATCATTGTGCCTTATATTACTCAGCCGTCTATGGGCTGTCAACCTAAGAAAAAAGGGGGAAACCTTCCTGTGGTGATCGTCTCCATTTTTGCTGCTGGTATTTTTCTATATTTGATCTACGCGTTATTGCATGTGGAGGAGCTATGAAACAATTGATAGGAAAAGCCCTGCTTGATAGTTTTCGTAAATTAAATCCGCTAGTCATGAAATCGAATCCGGTGCTGTTTGTCGTAGAGCTTGGGACGGTGCTGATTTTGTTGATGCTGGTGTTTCCGAAGTACTTCGGTACAGAGGATCAAGTGGGGTGGAATACAGTCGTTTTTTCCGTTTTGTTATTTACGGTGTTGTTCGCCAATTTCGCCGAAGCATTGGCGGAGGGACGTGGGAAGGCACAAGCAGATACATTGCGGCGGGCTAAGCGCGATACGGAAGCCAAGCGCCTCAAAGCTGACGGCAGTGTGCAGGTCATCTCATCTGGTGAACTGCGCAAAGGTGATATTGTCTTGGTCGAAACCGGCGATCACATCCCAGGGGATGGAGACATTATCGAAGGGCTGGCGTCTATCGACGAATCTGCAATCACGGGAGAATCTGCACCCGTCATCAAGAGAGCGGGTAGTGATCATACATCCGTAACGGGTGGGACACGTGTCATCAGTGACTCCATCGTCGTGAAAATTACGACGAACCCCGGGGACTCTTTTTTGGATCGGATGATTATGCTCATTGAAGGGGCCAAACGTCAAAAAGCACCAAATGAAATTGCCTTGAATACAGTTCTTATCGTCTTCACGCTTATTTTTTTGATTGTTGTCGTCACGCTGGTTCCGATTGCGTCGTATGTGGGCATCAAGCTGGATATCTCCGTTTTAGTCGTTTTGCTCGTGTGTCTCATTCCGACCACGATTGGCGGCTTGTTATCGGCGATTGGTATTGCGGGGATGGATCGTGTCACCCGTTTTGGAGTTATTGCAATGTCAGGGAAGGCGGTAGAGGCGGCAGGGGATATAAACACGATCATTTTGGACAAGACCGGAACGATTACGTACGGAAATCGACTCGCGGCAGAATTTGTTCCCATGGCAGGTGTCGATCAGAAGGAGCTGATGGAAGTCGCTGTGCTCACTTCGTTGTTTGACGATACGCCAGAGGGCAGCTCCGTCATGATGCTTGCCCAGGCAAACCATGTCGTCTGCGATGTCAAAGCGTATGAGGGACAGATCATCCCGTTTACTGCAGAGGAGCGCATGAGCGGCTTGAATTACAAGGGGGTTCAGTACCGAAAAGGAGCAGTTAGCGCCATCTGTGCCTATGTCCTTGAGCGTGGTGGCGAGGTTCCGCCAGATCTCGAAGAAAAAAGCTCGCGTATATCGCTACAAGGCGGTACTCCGCTCGCAGTATGTAAGGACAGTCAGGTTCTTGGCCTGATTTATTTGAAGGATACGGTAAAGCCAGGAATTCGCGAGCGATTCGAGGAGTTGCGGAGGATGGGCATCAGGACGATCATGTGCACAGGTGACAATCCGCTGACAGCGGCTACCATTGCCAAAGAAGCAGGAGTCGACGATTTTATCGCCGAGAGTAAGCCCGAGGATAAAATCAGGATCGTACGTGAAGAGCAGGCGCAAGGAAAAATGGTTGCGATGACAGGCGACGGAACGAATGATGCACCAGCACTGGCCCAAGCCGATGTAGGCATCGCGATGAACAGTGGGACAACGGCAGCGAAGGAAGCGGCCAACATGGTCGATCTCGATTCAGACCCAACGAAGATTTTGCAGGTCATTTCCATCGGGAAGCAGCTTCTCATGACCCGGGGCGCATTGACGACGTTTAGTATCGCGAACGACTTTTCCAAGTATTTTGCGATCATCCCTGCAATGCTGGTGGAGCAAGTACCACAGATGCAGCTCTTGAACATCATGAATCTGGCGTCTCCGTCCAGCGCCGTTCTTTCCGCACTTTTATTCAATGCGATCATCATCCCTTTGCTAATCCCGCTTGCTTTGCGGGGAGTGCGCTATGTGCCGATGAATGCGAACCAGCTTCTCGTCCGGAACTTGTTGATTTACGGTGTAGGAGGAATCATTTTTCCGTTTATCGGAATTAAGCTGATTGATATGGGACTGCAACTGTTCTGGTAACCAAACAGCTATGAATGACATACGGAGGTGTCTTTACATGAACGTATCGTTGCGATCCAAAATCATGTGCGGTTTTGTCGCTGCGGCCCTGCTAATCGGAGTGCTGGGGCAGCTCTATTACACAAAGCTGGTTGAAATCAATGCGCGCTATGCCAGTTTGGGACTAGGAGAAGAAGCAATTAGGCAATTAGAAAAGAGCGTGCTTGAGGAGCTTTCCTACATTCATGTGACGAGTGTTGTGATGTTTGTTCTGATTATCGGATTGGGCTGGATCATCTCTGGCCGAATTAGCCGATCCATACGTGTCATTGCCGATGCGACAGAAACAATGGCCGCAGGAGATTTGACGGGAGCAGAGATCCAGATAGCTACGCGGGATGAGGTTGGGCAGGTAGCGCAAGCGATTAACCAGATGGCGCGTAATTTGCGCAATTTGATCGGACAAATCAGTACGGGAGCTGATCATGTAGCGAATGCTTCTGAAGAGCTGGCGACGAATGCCTTGCAAGCAACCGAAAACAGCCGATCAGTTGTCACAGCGATGCAAGAACTGGTGGATGGCGCAGGCGAGCAAATGAAGGGCTCCAGTCAAACAGTCGATTCGATGGAACGTGTAGAAGAAGCTGTGAAGCAAATGGAGGAGTACGCGCAGCATGTCTTCGGATCAGCCAAAAGCGCGTCTGCGACGGCAGAGACGGGAACGGAAGTCATCGCGAAAACGGTGCAGCAGATGGCAGACATTGCGGCTGCTTTCACCACGACAGAGAAAGCCGTGACACAGCTGGGGACTCGATCGAAGGAGATTGAAGCGTGTGTGGCTGTCATTAAGGCGATGGCGAATCAGACCAACCTGCTGGCGATCAACGCTGCGATTGAAGCTGCACGTGCGGGAGCATCAGGCAAAGGCTTCGCTGTCGTAGCCGGGGAAGTGAGAAAGCTCGCAGATCAATCCAAGCAAGCAGCGGAGCAGATCACCGACATGCTTGAGCAGATGCGACAAGATGTTGCTCACGCTGTTCATTCGATTGAGGGCGGAAATGCGGAGGTCGCCTCTGGCGTGACTGTTGTGAAGGAGGCGGGAGAGGCTTTTGCGGAAATTAGTATGGCGGTTCAGCACGTATCCATGCACATCAACCAAGTCGCGACAGGTCTGGATCACACCTCGGGCAAAACGGTGACAGTAACAGCCCAAATGGGTCAGCTGGCACAAATTGCGAAGGCTGCATCTGAGCGGGCAAATCAAGTGGCACAGGCGACCTATCAGCAAAACAACGCGGTAGAGGCGTTTCGTGAGTGTATCGATTCACTAAGCAAGCTGGCTCACCAGCAAAAAAGTTTGATTCGCAGATTCAAGACATAGGTGATGGGAATGGGACTATGGCTAGAGCAGCAACGGATAGAACGGCAAAAACAAATGGCGATGAAGCTGGCCTCTGCTATTGCCGGTTTGGTGCTGGTGGCGCTGGTGTTGATGCTTTTCTGGACGGAGGAAACGCGAGGGGCTGTATGGTTTGCCGGGCTGTTGTTGGTTTGTATCATCCTGGTCATTTGCTATCGTGTGGCGTTGCGATACACGCGTGATGCGCATCAGTTGGAGGAAGTGTATTGGGAGAACGAAGAGAGAAAGATTCGATCGATCCTAGCGAGCATCAAAGACGGTTATTACGAGCTGGATGAGCGGGGTCGCTTTCTCGCCGTGAACCCGGCGCTTTCTGAGATACTGGGAGCACCATCGCATGAGCTGGTGGGTGCAAGCTATCAGGAGTTCGTGGGCAAGCAAGATGCCCTGAAGCTGAAGCATGCGTTTCGGTGGGTGTCACATACCGGGACGCCTGTACAGCGAATTGACTGGGCGTTTATCCAGCGTGATGGTCAGAGGCGCTTGGTGGAGGGCTCCATTGTGAAAATCAGCGAAAAATCGGGTGGTGTCACGGGGCTGCGAGGGATTATCCGTGACGTGACGGATCGCAGGCAGGCAGAGCAGACAATCAATCATATGGCGTATCACGATGCGTTGACTGATTTGCCGAACCGTCGACTGTTCGAAGCGGAGCTGACGATTGCTCTGTCCCAGGCGAAGCAGGAAGGCAAGATGATGGCGATCCTGTTTTTCGATTTGGATCGGTTTAAATACATCAACGACTCGTTGGGGCATCATTTCGGGGATTGCTTGCTTCAGTCCCTGACACATCGATTAAAGGAAAATGTCGGCTCGGCAGGCATGCTGGCACGCATGGGTGGAGATGAGTTTACGATGATTTTTCCCGCGATTTCTGACGAGACGGATGTCATTGCGCTGGCAGATCGGATCATTGCGTCCTTGCAGTTGCCGCTTACGGTAGAGGATCGGGAATGTATTGTCACGACCAGCATCGGGATCAGTATTTTCCCGAGAGACGGGGAGGATACACAAACCCTTATGAAGCATGCAGACGCCGCGATGTACAGTGCCAAAGAAAAGGGTAGGAATCGGTACAACCTGTATTCTTCTACGATGAGCCTACATGCGACGGAGCGGCTGGCGGTCGAGCAGGAGCTGCGCAAAGCGTTGGAGCGCAATGAGTTTTGCCTCCATTATCAACCACAGATCGATTGCAAAACGAATCAGGTGGTCGGAGTAGAGGCTCTGCTCAGGTGGCAGCATCCCGAATGGGGCATGGTCTCTCCAGCAGAATTTATTCCGTTGGCGGAAGAGACCGGACTGATCGTTCCGATCGGGGAGTGGGTGCTTCGAACTGCCTGCCAGCAAAACAAGATATGGGCAAATGCAGGCTATCCTCCGCTGCGCGTCGCGGTGAATCTCTCAGCCCGCCAATTTCAGCAGGAGAATTTGGTCGGCATGATCAAGCAGGTGCTCCAAGAAACGCAGATGCAGCCGCAATACCTGGAGCTGGAGATCACGGAGAGTGCTGTCATGCAAAATGCCACTCGGGTCATCGGAATCCTGCATGAGCTGAAAAATCTGGGGATATGGCTGTCCATCGACGATTTTGGGACAGGCTACTCCTCGCTTAGTTACCTGCGCGATTTTCCCATTAACCGATTGAAGATCGATCGGTCGTTTGTGAATGACATCACAGAAAACGAAGATGCCGTCATCGCCAAGTCGATCATTGCCATGGCCCACAGCTTGCAGATGAACGTGCTGGCGGAGGGGGTGGAAAACGAAGTCCAGCTGGCCTTTTTGCGCGAGCAGCAATGTGACGAAATGCAAGGCTACTATTGCAGCAAGCCATTACCTGCTGATCTGTTAGAAGCATGGATGCAGCAATCGGGTGCGACTGCTCTTGCCGTATTGGGCAAATAAAATGAAAAAACGAGAGAAACGATGAAATATCATGATCGGATGAGGCCTGATAGGTTTAAATCGCTTACACGGATAAAGAATGCAAAAATCGTGCTAAAAAGACAGAAATAGGACATTAACATCCGATTATGCCAGACGTATAATGAGACTCGTAACCAACAATTGCAAATATGGCCAAATCCCGAGGCACTCGGGAACGGAGGACCCAATCAGTAGGGGTTAATCCCACGCATGAATCGTGGGAGGGATGAGAAACTCTTTCGCCATCCTACCCGTCAGCTAACTTCGTCGGCTAAAGCGAGGGAGGTCTAAAGACCGCCTATTTGAGGAGGCCTTTTTGTTATCCATTTGGGACGACAAAGGTTGACTCGAAGCATTTTGCAGGTCTTTTCGTTTTGCTCAAAAACGGCCAGTGACCGTTTTACTCACAAGTAAATAACTGTTTTTTTGAAAAAGGAAACGGGAGACAAAACGCAAAGAAGGCAACTTCAAGTCGGCTGGGCGTTAGGTAGACCAATGAGTACTTTTTCTCCGATACAAAGGATCGTTTTATTTGCCACGGGATGCGGGCGACTTCGTTCGTCTGTTTATCTTTCGCTGGTTCAAATGTAGCGATCTTTCGGGGGAATCGTAAGCATTGGTCTATTTTTTATCCCAAATGGCAGGTTTTTTTCAAAAAAGAAGACCTGTACAGGGGATAGCGAGAGAGACGAGTCAGCCAGACTTTACGGAATAGTCAGTACCAGAAAAAAGGAGGGACATTGCATGGACGTGGTTTCCATACTGCTCTTGGCGCTTTCATTCGGTGTATTTTTTGCACTCATCAAGTTTTGTGACGCCGTGGTAAGAGAACAGGGAGGGAAAGAGAAATGATCTTGTTGCTGCTGATTGTGGCAGGGCTCGCAATGTATCTGTGCCACGCATTGATTTACCCGGAAAAATACTAGAGGTTGTTCGAACAATTCGTTCATTTGGAACCATTTTTTAGAGGGAGTAGGAGGAACTGTCGTGGACTTTATACAAATAGCGTTGGTTTTGGTGGTGCTTTTCGTGCTCGCCATACCGATGGGAAAATATTTGGCGCGCTCCTTTTCGCTGGAGACGACCCGATTGGACAGCGTTTTTGGCGGAGTGGAAAAAGCGATATACAAGCTGTCTGGCATTCGCGTAGCAGACATGAACTGGAAGCAGTACGCAATGGCTGTTCTGGTCAGCAACATTTCGATGGTAGCCATTGCTTATCTCTTGCTTCGTTTGCAAGGGATGCTGCCAGGAAATCCGAGTGGAATTGCGGCGATGGAGCCGTTGCTATCCTTTAACACGGCCGTCAGCTTTTTGACGAATACGAATCTTCAGCATTACAGCGGGGAAAGCGGATTGTCTTATCTGTCGCAAATGCTGGTCATCATTTACCTGATGTTTACGACGCCAGCGACAGGGATCGCGGTCGTAATGGCCTTCATGCGAGGGCTGACCGGACAGCGCAGCATCGGTAACTACTACGTTGACCTGGTGCGTGCTCATACAAGGGTGTTGATTCCACTGGCGATTGTCGTGACATTGCTACTGGTGTCACAAGGCGTGCCACAGACAATGGAGCCGACAGCTACAGCAACAACCATTAGCGGAACGGAGCAACAAATCGCTCGCGGTCCAGTAGCTTCACTCGTATCAATCAAGCATTTGGGAACAAACGGCGGCGGATTCTTCGGCGTAAACTCTTCGCATCCATTTGAAAACCCGACACCGCTAACAAACGTGATCGAAATTTTGTCGATGTTCTTGATCCCGGCTGCACTGCCATTCACATTCGGCTTCATGGCGAAGAGCCGCAAGCAAGGCTGGGTTATTTTTGGAGCCATGTTCGTGATGTTCCTGGCCTTCCTGATTACGGCATATGCCAATGAAGTAAACGGCAACCCGGCACTGGAGCGGGCAGGTCTGTCACAAGTGATGGGCAGCATGGAAGGAAAAGAAGTTCGTTTTGGTATCGCACAAAGCGCCTTGTTCACTGCCGTGACAACAGCGGCTACGACAGGAACCGTGAACAATATGCACGATACATTGACGCCACTTGGCGGGTTGGTTCCGCTCGGTGAAATGATGCTCAACTGCGTATTCGGCGGAGATGGCGTCGGAACGATAAACATTTTGATGTATGCGATTTTGGCTGTATTCCTGGCGGGCTTGATGGTAGGGCGTACGCCTGAATTCCTCGGCCGCAAAATCGAAGGAAAAGAGATGAAGCTGATCGCCATCGCGATTCTCGTTCATCCGCTGATTATTTTGGCGCCGACCGCTATTGCACTGGCGACAGAGATGGGCTCATCCGCCGTGACGAACCCAGGCTTCCACGGTATCTCGCAAGTGCTGTATGAGTACACTTCTTCGGCAGCCAACAACGGTTCCGGTTTTGAAGGATTGGCTGACAACACGCCATTCTGGAACATCTCTACGGGACTCGTCATGCTGTTTGGTCGATATGTCTCGATCATTACGATGCTGGCGGTAGCAGGCTCCTTGCTCGCAAAAACGCCAGTACCGGAAACAATGGGTACACTTCGCACAGACAATAGTGTATTCACGGTGATTCTGATTGCGACTGTGGTAATCGTAGGTGCCCTGACATTCTTGCCAGTACTTGCACTTGGCCCAATCGCCGAGTGGCTCACAATCCGCTAATAAAAGGAGTAATTTTCATGAGTAGAACGCGCACGGTTGCGCTTCCTAAAGATTTGTACCAGCGGGCCTTTGTCGAGTCTTTCAAAAAACTGGACCCGCGTGTAATGATCAAAAATCCAGTCATGTTCGTGGTAGAGATCGGGTTCTTCATTACACTTCTCCTGACGTTTGTGCCCAATTTGTTCGGCGGAGCTTCAGACCCGCTGTACAACGGTGTCGTCAGCTTGATCCTGTTCGTGACGATTTTATTCGCCAACTTCGCGGAAGCCTTGGCAGAAGGTCGCGGCAAAGCACAGGCAGAGAGCTTGAAGAAAACCAAGCAGGACACACAAGCAAGAAAAGTAGGCAAAGATGGCAAAATCCAAATCGTCAGCTCCACGGAGCTGCGTAAAGGCGATCTAGTCGTAGTAGAAACGGGCGAGCTGATTCCTTCCGACGGAGAAATCGTCGAGGGTGTCGCGTCTGTTGACGAATCAGCAATTACAGGTGAATCGGCTCCCGTTATTAAAGAAGCAGGTGGCGACTTCAGCTCAGTTACGGGAGGTACGCGTGTAGTCAGTGACCGCATCCGCGTCCGCGTGACGACTGATCCAGGAGAATCGTTTTTGGATCGCATGATTTCTTTGGTGGAAGGCGCGAAAAGACAGAAGACCCCGAATGAAATCGCGTTGAATACACTCTTGGTCAGCTTGACATTGATTTTCCTGATCGTATGCACGACCTTGCTGCCGATCGCAAACTATGTGAATGCAGCCATTCCCGTTGCGACGCTGATTGCTTTGCTCGTCTGCTTGATTCCGACCACGATTGGCGGACTCTTGTCGGCGATCGGGATTGCAGGTATGGACCGCGTCACACAGTTTAACGTCATCGCCATGTCCGGGAAAGCAGTAGAGGCATCTGGCGACATCAATACAATTATTTTGGACAAAACAGGTACGATCACGCACGGAAACCGGATGGCTGCCGAGTTCGTGACAGTAGGAGACAGCAAAAGCACGGAACTGAATCGAGTAGCAGCACAAAGCTCCGTCTATGACGAAACACCGGAAGGGCGCTCTGTCGTAGAGCTGGCGAAAAGACAAGGTCTGGCACCTGCTGAACTGGAATTGCCCGGTTCAGAGGGCGTAGAGTTCCGTGCTGAAACAAGAATGAGCGGTACGAATCTGGCAAGCGGCGTACTCATTCGCAAGGGCGCTGTAGACGCCATCAAAAAATACGTGGTAGAGCAAGGCGGCAAAATCCCTGCTGATTTGGATGAAAAAGCAAACCGGATCGCAACGGCTGGCGGCACGCCATTGGCTGTAGCAGAAGGAAGTGTGATTCTCGGTTTGATCTATTTGAAGGATACGGTGAAGCCGGGCATGCGCGAACGCTTTGAGGAGCTGCGCCGCATGGGAATTCGTACGGTAATGTGCACGGGGGATAACCCGTTGACAGCAGCGACGATTGCCCGCGAAGCAGGTGTGGACGATTTCGTAGCAGAAGCCAAGCCGGAAGACAAGATTGCGTTGATCCGCAAAGAACAAGCGGCAGGCAAGCTGGTCGCCATGACAGGTGATGGAACGAATGACGCGCCAGCCCTCGCACAAGCAGATGTCGGTTTGGCGATGAATACGGGGACAGTAGCGGCGAAGGAAGCAGCCAACATGGTCGATCTGGATTCTGACCCGACCAAAATCATTGAGGTCGTGGCGATTGGCAAACAGCTTTTGATGACACGCGGTGCGTTGACGACCTTCAGTATCGCGAATGACGTAGCAAAATACTTCGCGATCATCCCTGCGATGTTCATGCTGGCGATCCCACAAATGAGTGCGCTCAACATCATGAACCTGGCTACACCACAAAGTGCGATTTTGTCCGCGTTGATCTTTAATGCGATCATTATCCCGATCCTGATTCCGCTGGCGATGAAAGGTGTCAAATACACGCCGATGAGCGCGACGAAGCTGCTCAGTCGCAATCTGGTGATCTATGGCTTGGGGGGAATCGTGGTTCCGTTTGTGGGAATTAAGCTGATTGACCTGATTTTGACAGGATTGAATCTTGTGTAATTAAATTGAAATAAGAAAGCTCAGGTGAACGGATATGATATTGAAAAATTTGCGTCTCAGCCTCGTTTTGCTGCTGATTTGCGGTATCACCTACCCATTGGCGATGACAGGTATTTCACAGGTTGTCATGCCTGCACAAGCAAGCGGTAGTCTGATCACGGATGCAAGCGGCAAGGTGGTTGGCTCCGAGCTGATTGGGCAGACCTTCACCGATCCGAAGTACTTCTGGGGACGCATTTCTTCTATTGATAACAATGCGGCAGGCTCTGGCTCGAACAACTACGCGCCATCCAACCCAGCCCTGATCGAACGTACGCAAAAGGATATCGCGGCATTTCTGGCAGCGAATCCCGGCGTGAAGCAGGAAGACATCCCTGCTGATTTGCTGACGAACTCCGCTTCCGGTTTGGACCCACACATCTCGCCAAAAGCTGCTCAGATACAAGTCGAGCGTGTAGCCAAGGCACGTAATCTCGAAACGGTACAATTAGAGGCTCTGATTGAAGCCAATACAGAGGGAAGAAGCTTGGGTGTATTCGGAGAGCCGCGTGTCAATGTATTGAAGCTGAATCTGGCTCTGGACGAATTGAAGTAATCAATGAGGGAGGGCTGCAAGATGGTAGAGCAGTTTCGGCGAAAGTCCCCGGAGGAAATCTTGCAGTCCATCTCCAGAATGCACCGGGGCAGGCTGAAAATCATTCTGGGGGCAGTCAGTGGTTCAGGCAAAACCTATCATCTGTTGATGGAAGGGCAGACGCTTAAGAAAAAAGGGATTGATGTGGTCGTAGCTGGCTCAGGGGAGGCCACTCATCCCAAGCTGACGCAAAAACGGGAAGGCCTGGAGCAAATCAAGCCGATCGTTTGGTATTCCCTCGGGGAAGCGAGGCATGATCTGGACGTGGCTGCGATTATCGAGCGAGATCCGGAGGTCGTACTCGTAGACGGCTTGGCTCACCGAAACCGGCCAGATGCGCCGCGTCCAACCTGCCTGGATGATGTGCAATATTTGCTGAACCACAATATTAGTGTGATTGCGACCGTCAACATTTACGAATTGGCTGGAATGAAGGAGATGGCGGAGCGGCTGACCAAAGCGGAGGTGCGGATTGACCAATGTGTCCCAGAGGATACACTGGCCATGGCAGACGAGGTAAAGCTGCTTGACGTCACGCCAGAAGCCATCCTGAAACGGCTGCAAGAAGATGATCGCAACCCGACAAGAACCAAGCATCCATTGTTTCGCAGGGACAATTTGCATGTGCTGCGAGAGCTGGCGCTGCGATTCGTAGCCACGGGCGTAAACGAGGATTTGGAGGATTATCGGGAAAAGCACGGCATGGTAGGTGCGTCAGGAGCCACAGAGAAGGTGTTGGTTTCTGCGCAGTATCATTGGAATGGCTCGATATTGGTGCGACGAGGACAACAGGTTGCCAAGCGGCTCGGCGGAGAGCTCTTGGTCGTCTGTTTTCTCCCTTTATCCAAGAAGCTGACGAAGGAAGAAGCGACTTTTAAGAGAGCGATTGGAAAGCTCGTGGATAAAGTCGGGGGTACCTTCGAAGAGCAGACGCTTGTACGAGACAAGGAAGTAGCAAACGAGCTCGTCGCCTACGCGATGGAGAATAATGTGACCCGAATCGTGATGGGTCAGTCCAAGCGTACGCGCTGGGAAGAGATATGGTACGGCTCCATCGTTCACAAAATTCTGCGGCAAACGAAAAACATCGATATATTAATCGTGGCAGACCGTTCCGAGCGGGATGGTGAGCGCGTCATGCCGACCAAGCGAGAAAAAGAGAAAACGGCTAATCCATATCGACGGCTCTCTGACGAAGAAATGCAGCAGGAAATCGGCAAGATCAAGCGTGGGGCACTAAAGGTATATGTAGGCGCTGCCCCTGGCGTCGGCAAGACGTACACGATGCTACGTGAAGGCAACGAGCTCGCCGAAAATGGCATCGACGTGGTGATTGGGCTGTTGGAAACGCACGGACGAAAAGAAACGATTGAGCAAGTAGGGGGACTTCCCTTGATCCCGCGCAAGCGTATCCCGTATAAAAACGTCACGCTGGAAGAAATGGATACGGACGAAATTATTCGGCGCAATCCAGAGGTCGTACTGGTGGATGAGCTGGCACATACAAATGTGCCGGGGAGTGCCTATGAGAAGCGATACCATGATGTCGAGAAGATTTTGGCTGCGGGTATTTCCGTCATATCCACGATGAACATTCAGCACCTCGAGAGCCTAAACGACAGCGTCGAGCAAATCACGGGAATCCGCGTGCGAGAGACGGTGCCGGACCATATCCTGCACCAGGCAGATGAGGTAGAGCTGATCGATATTTCACCCAAAGCACTGCGTCAGCGGATGCGGGAGGGCAATATTTACGCGATGGAAAAGGTAGAGCAGTCGCTGACCAACTTTTTCAAAACAGGGAATTTGATCGCGCTGCGCGAGCTGGCCTTGCGTGAAGTGGCGGACGATGTCGATGAACGCTTGGAGGCGTGGGAGCGTCGAACGCTGCGCGGGCCATGGCGGCAGCAAGAAGTGATCTTTGTCTGTGTGAACCTGCGGTCGGACAGTGAGAGACTGATTCGCCGAGGGTTTCGGATCGCGTATCGGTTGAAAGCAACCTGGCATGTGGCTTATGTGCAGGATCATCCGACGCTGACAGAAGAGGAAGAGACACAGCTGGCGAAGCTGAAGGCTTTAACAGAGCGGCTCGGGGGCCGATTTGAACGATACGAAGCCCAATCCCGGCGCAAGGTTTTCACCAAGCTGGTCTTGCATATGAACGAAAAAGGAACGACACAGGTCGTCATCGGGCAGTCGGCGAGGACGCGCTGGAAGGAAATACTGGAGGGGTCGGTCATTCAGCGGTTACTGCGGGAAGTTCGACACATGGATGTGCTGGTCGTGGCTGATCATGCACCTGATATGATGTGAGGGAGGAAAACGATGGGCACAGAAAAAGAAGGGCAATGGGATCATAGCGTGACAGACGCCTATAGCCGTTTGGAGTGCCTGATACCAGAGCCAACTACGGAGGCAGATTTGTTTTCCAGGCTGATACGCGTCTATTTGGAGGAAGAAGAGGTGCGCATCCGGCAAAAGCTGAAGCGCAAATCCTCGCAGCGAATCTCTCGCGTCATGCATGAGCGGGTGGGTGAGTTTTTGTCCGGGCAGTTGTCGGGGCTTTCATTTCAAGTGATCGACGGTCTCTTGTTTATAAAAAGGGAGGAACAGTTAGTCGGGGCACTCAAATGCATTCCTGATCTCGGCAGTTATGATACTCCGTCCTGGAATGCGACACTTGCCCGTTTTGCCAAGCAGTATCAGAAGCGGTTCAAGCTAGCGCCAGAGAAGCTGTTGTTCGTGGTCTGCTCGCTCGCAAAAAGCTTGGATGCAGCCCATGCCAAGGCGTTGACCGGAATTGACGTGTGGTGTGGCGCGGCGCTAACAACTCCAGCCTATCGAGAGGCACTGCAGGTATATGTCAACAAATGTGTGGAGGTCATGGACGCGCTCCCGCAGCCTGTGAACCAAGTGTATTTCTTAAGTGCAGATGTCCATCCGAATGCACTCGCTTGCCAATTGCTGCGAGGAGAGAAGGCATCCTTACCAGATGGCTGGCTGCGACCATCCGTCAGTGATCTCATCCAATTATTGCAAGCCAAGCTGTGATATACTTTTAGGGATATTCATACGATGAATTTCCTTGGGAGGGACTGTTTATCAGAGTAAAAGTGGCTGGTATCCCGCATTTCACAGGGGCTTATGAATCTGGTACAGAGCTTGCTCCAGAGGCTTTGCGAAACGCAGGATTAATCGAGCGATTGCAGCAGCTTGGATTGAAGGTGCAAGACGTAGGAAATCTGAAGCTTCCGGATGATTTGCCTCGCCATAATATTCCGCCGGTTCGTAACTGGCCGGCTTCGAGGATGTTTTGGGATTTGCTGAAAAAGGACGCGCAAGAGTGGCTGGATACAGATGAGTTCGTTTTGATGCTCGGTGGAGATTGCAGCTTGATCGTTGCAACGGCGCAGGCTCATCAGGCCAGGTATAAGGAAAAAGCGTATCTGCTGGTCATTGACGGTCATTTGGATGCGGAAGTTCCATCGGCTTCCCGTTGTATTGGGGCGGCAGGAATGGGATTGTGGTTTTTGCTGCAGGATCGCGGACAATGGATCGAGCCAAGCGGCTGGAGTGCTGACCGAATTCGTCTGATCGGCTGCCAGCAGATGCCTGCGGAGACATTTGGCGTAGAGATCATGACCTTGGCCCAGCTCACAGAAGGAAGCATCGTGGAACGAGTTTCTCATATGCTCCAAACGATCCCGTCTGATGCCAAAATTCTCGTACATTTCGACGTAGATATCATGCACAAAGACGCGATGCCAGCTGCCTATTCGCCAAGTGAGACAGGATTGTCGCTGTCGGAAGCGGAGGCATTGCTGGCGACTGTTTTACGAGATTCGCGGGTGACGAATCTGGAAGTGACGGAGTTTTCAGGGGCAAGGGATACCACTGGCGTGTATGCAAAAAGGCTGACAGAGCTGCTTACTGGGTCACTGGCTGCACGTGCAGAAGCCTCCCAACTCAAAAATAAATAATGATCGTTCATGAGCGCGACAGTTTCAGGCTGTTGTGCTTTTTTTATGGTGTTTACAAGTGGCTGTCGTGGGGGAAGAAGCGCATTTCCAGTCTACGCTTCGGCCTCCGCCCCCCCTGTAGGATTGACTGTCCGCTTCGGAAAAAATGGCGGGAGCGCTTCAAACGTAGAAGTTTCAATGGGGTTAATCATAAGTGAAGCTTAATGAGGGTAATAAAATTTTTACGCGCTCCTCGTGAACCCGACGATCGCTTCTCGTGAATAAAGAGTGAATCCAGGAAAATAAGGAGTGGAGCAGTTATGAAAAAGACGGCATTATCTGTAGCAGCAATGGCAGTCATCGTATCATCGGGGATACTCGTTGTCCCAACATTATTGACAAGCAATCCGGCAGCAGTGGTGAATGCAGCATCTTCGCCGAGTGCGAGCTTGTTCGTCTCGCAAAAAGCTGGAGATCCGGGAATCTTGCAAGCCGTGCAAAATGGATTCTCCCAAGCACATGACCTAAAAGTGACCGATCAAGGCTTTACCTTGGAAGTAAAAGAGGTCGTGGCAGATCCGCTGCGTATCAGCATCATCGCGGGAGTAAAGGACAAGGACGGCAAGCCATCAGATGTATATTGGGACAATTTCCACGTCCCCACCCATGAATATCAGGAAATCATCATCAAGGACAAAGCGGGCAAAGAGTTACAGAGTGCCTCGTCCAATCAGAAATCGTGGAAAACAAAGCAGATTAGCGACTACATTCTGTTTGAACACGAGCTGAGAAGCTATTTTGCTGACGAAAGCAAGCTGCCGGACGAGTTGTTCGTAGAGTTTCACATGAAAAAGATGGGCAGTACCAACGGCAACTGGAAGCTGTCAGTACCCGTTGACTTGAAAAAAGCAAAATCAGCGACGAAAACAGTGAAGATCAACCAGTCGTATACCTCGCCCCAAGGCTTTCAGTTTGATTTGCGAGAAATGACATTTGCCCCGAGTGGAACAGAAGTGGTGATCGATACGAATAACAAGTACTTCAGCTATCAATTTGTCGATGAAAAGGGAGCTGTCCTTGGCGCATGGGATTCTGCTGTCGCTATCCATGATGCGAGCATTCATAAAAACGTGATCAATACGATGAAATGGCGCGAGTCTATTCCTGTAGAGAAAGGACAGCGACAATTTTTTTACTTCCACGATCTGAAAGAAGAGAAAGGTCTAGCCTTTCAGTTGAAAGCTGTTTATACAGAGGAAGCAGCGGGTTTCAGCGTGAAACTGGACCCAGCCACTTTGGGAGCAAAACCAGTTACAGCCGAAAAGAATGGAACAAGCTTCACGTTTCACCAGATATCGAAGGGAAGCAGAGAGGATCGCTACAACATCGCATTTGAAGGTACACTCGCGCAAGGAATTGTAGGGATTTTCCCGTTTGATACATGGTACGTGACGGACGAACAGGGCAATAAGTACAATGCGGTTTGCCATGTCGAGGAAACGACGAATCAAAATGGACGGATGAAAGTAAGCGGGAATTTGGAAATCGAGGAGATGAAATCCTTGCCGAAGCAAATGACGATCACTTTTGACAAAATGTTGAAAGAACATCGTGATGTAAGCTTTGCGGTGCCACTTTTGACAGGAAAATAAGATTTTTTAAAAATAAGGAGAAAGGATTTCCCAGCTCATGCGTACTAGTTGTGAATCAACCAAAACGGAAGCTGCGCAGCATTCCCCACTGGCTGATCGGTTATAGATGGAGGAGTAGTAAAAATGCTGGACGATCGGGAACTGATCGAGCAAATCCTGGCTGGCAATCATCAGTTATACAAGCATATTATCGACAGGTACAAAGGGAAGATCGTTACCTACTTGTACAAAATGATCGGTAACATGCCTGATGCACAGGATTTGGCTCAAGACGTGTTTACCAAAACCTTTTACCGTTTGCAGGACTATCGGCCTGAGCACAAGTTTTCTTCATGGCTGTATCGAATCGCGAGCAATCATTGTCTCGATGAAATGCGAAGACGCAAAAGAACGGAGCAGACAGCAATCGTGGAGGAGCAAATCGCTGATTTGGAGACGCCAGAATCTGCATTGTTAAAGAAAGAGCGGGACGCCGAGCTGGAGCGCAGCATCATGCTGCTGGATGAGGAGTATCGCGAGGTGTTCGTTCTGCATTACTTGCAGCGTCTGTCGTATCGGGAAATCAGCGAACGGCTGTCTCTTACGGAGAGCGCTGTTCAAATGCGATTGTTTCGAGCTCGCAAAGAATTGAAAAAAAGCCTGACGAAAATGATGGGAGGGGGAGATGTTCATGACATGCTTCATGTTTAATCAGTTTAAGCTCTATGCAAATGGCGTGCTACCCCCTGCCGAAAGCAAAGGATTGGAGCAGCATGCAGAACAATGCCCACAATGCCAAAGAAAGCTGCAAGAGTGGGTAGATCACATGCTGGAGGAGGAATTCTCCGCCTATCCGGAAGTTCCTGTACCCGATACGTTTACAGAAGAGGTCATGGCTACACTGTTCGAAGAAGTTCCCGCACGTACGACACGGATACACTCCTCCCGAACCAGAAGACAAAGGGGCTGGGATATTGTGAAGAAGACAGGATTGGTAGTAGCAGGACTGACGGCTTTGGTGGTGACAGGAACGGTTGTGTCGCCGACGTTTGCGAATTATGTGAATAGCTTGTTCCAGATTGAAAAGGATGCGGATAGCGGCATGAAAAATGCTGTGAATAAAGGTCTCGTCCAAAAGCTGGAGCAGAAGGTAACGGATCAGGGAATTACCGTCGAAGCAAAAGAGCTGATGGCTGACTCGATGCGGATTGCAGTCATCTTTGATATGTACGACCAGAATGGAAAGCAGATTGATGATCACTCTATGACACTTCAATTGATTGATTCGACCGGAAAAGATTGGTTGGAGGAAGACGAAAGAGAAGAGTCTGGAAGTAGTCATGGACAGTTTTTCATCACAGAGCTAACCTTGAACAATATTTTCGAATCGGCGGAGGCTACTCCTGACCAGCTGACCTTGAAAATCGTACCAACAGAAATCGAAGGCAAGACAGGAAAATGGGGATTGGAAATTCCGGTCGATATGAAGAAAGCGAAAGAAGCGACCAAAACGGTTACGTTCAGGGATGCAGCGTATCAATCAGCACAAGGGCTTGAGCTTGAGCTGAAACAAATCGAATTTTCCCCAAGTGCGACACGGGTCATGCTGGATTCAACGGTACCAAAATCGGCTTATGTAGAGATTGAACGGGCAGTGTTAAAGTATGATAAGGATCATCCGCGAGGCTTCCACACCACCATAAAAAAAATCGAACCTACGTTATCAGGAAATGATATCGCGTACGAAATTACCAACGAGAAAGGTGAAGTCGTAGCAGCTCGGGATATGCCACTATTAGATGAAGGAATTGCGAAAGAGAAGAATGTTCTTCATATATCTGGCACGTACGGTAAACCAGAAGGCGATCACGGGATGAAATGGTGGCATACATTTGACCCGCTACAGGGTGAACAAAAGTTAAAGTTTCAGCTCCAAAAAGTTTATGAGAAAAAACTGGCTTCTCCCAAATTCGATCTCATTCCAGAAGACCTAAACAAGAAAGCAGCGACTTTCAAGGATGAGACAGGCAGTACCTTTACATTTTCCTCCTTTTCATGGACGCCCGGTAGCGGTGAGGAAAAAGGTAATGCTGTGATAGCAGTAGAGGGTACGCTAGGAAAAGACGTGGTCTCCATCAGAACTTGGTCTGTAAAGGATGAAAATGGGAAGACTTACCATGCGACATTGGGTCCAGAAAGCACCAGAGACAAAGATGGGCGCGTACAGTTCAAAGGCGAGCTGTTCATTCCGAAATTGGAGCAACCACCGAAAAAGCTCACGGTTTCTTATCCTGAATATATGGTGGAGCACGACGTAAACTGGGAAGTACCATTTGAAATCAAATAGCTTTAAGGTAAAGGAAGAGGCAGACACAGCCTCTTCTTTTTCTGTTCCAGGGATGAAAAAATGATTTTTTTATAAAAAGAGAAAGGATTTTCCAGCCAATCCGTATTAGCTTATGAATCAACCAAAAACGGAAGCTGCGCAGCATTCCCCGCTGGCTTGATCTGTGATAGATGGAGGAGTAGCAAAAATGCCGGACGATCAGGAACTAATCGAGCAAATCCTGGCTGGCGATCATGAGCAGTACAGACAAATTGTCGACAGATACAAGGGCAAGATCGTGGGCTATTTGTACAGAATGATCGGCAATATGCCAGATGCACAGGATTTGGCTCAAGACGTGTTTATCAAAACCTTTTATCGTTTGCACGCCTATCGGCCTGAATACAGGTTTTCCTCGTGGCTGTATCGAATTGCGAGCAATCATTGTCTCGATGAAATGCGAAAACGCAAAGGGATAGAGCAGGTAGAAATCGATGAGGAGCAGCTGATTGACCCAGACACGCCAGAGGCGACGTTATTGAAAAAGGAGTGGGACGCCGAGCTGGAACGCAGCCTCATGCTGTTGAATGAGGAGTATCGCGAGGTGTTCGTCCTGTTTTACATAGAGCGCCTGTCGTATCGGGAAATCAGCGAGCGACTGACCCTCTCGGAGAGCTCCGTTCAGATGCGTCTATTCCGCGCCCGCAAAAAGATGAAGGACAGCCTGGTGAAAACGATGGGAGGGGGAGCTATTTATGAAATGCTTCATGTTTAATCAATTGAAGCTATACGTAAACGATGAGCTGGCCCCTGCAGAGAGCAAAGGATTGGAGCAACATGTGGAAAATTGCCCACAATGTCAAGGTCAGCTGCAACAGTGGGTAGAAGGCATGCAGGAAGAAGATTTTTCCGACATTCCGGAGGCTCCTGTACCCGATGCGTTTATAGACGAGGTCATGGATAAGCTGTCTGATGCGGTTCCCCCCCGTTCTGCACGAAAGCGCTCCTCCCGAACCAGAAGACAAAGGGGTTGGGATATTGTGAAGAAGACAGGATTGGTAGTAGCAGGACTTACGGCACTCGTGGTGACAGGAACAGTTGTATCACCGACGTTTGCCAACTATGTGAATAGCTTGTTCCAAAATGAACAAGATGCGGATAAGGGCATGAAAAACGCCGTCCATAAAGGTCTTGTCCAAAAGCTGGAGCAAAAGGCAACCGATCAAGGAATTACGGTTGAGTTAAAAGAACTGTTGGCTGACTCGATGAGGATCGCAGTCATCTATGATGTGTACGACCAGAGCGGCAAAAAGATTGAAAATCATATTTTGAATGCGAAACTGATGGATCAGAATGGAAAAGATTGGTTGGAGGATGATGAAGGAGATAATTCGGGAGATTATGGAAAGTTTTTCATCACAGAGCGATATTTGAATGAAATCTTCGAATCATCTGAGGCTATTCCCGATCAACTGACCTTACATTTAGAACAGACAAAAATCGCAGGTAAGACAGGAAAATGGTCATTGGAAATTCCGATCGATATGAAGAAAGCCAAGGAAGCGACGAAAACGGTTGCCTTCCAGGATACTGCTTTTCAATCGCCACAAGGGCTCGGGATTGAGCTGAAAAATATCGAATTGTCCCCAAGTGCGACACGGCTCATGCTGGATACCACTTTCCCAAAATCAGCTTATTTGGAGGTTGATCGAACGAAGGTCCTATTCAATCAGAAAAATCCGCGAGGTGCCAATACTACAATAAAAGAACGCGTACCTGCTTTTTCGGGAGAGAACATGATGTACGAGATCACCAACGAAAAAGGGGAAGTGGTAGCAGCTTGGGATATGAAATCATTGGATGATGGGCTTGATAATAAGAAGAATGTTCTTAGTACACCGAGAACCGAAGAAGAACCGGAAGAAAAACCAGAAGGCGATGTCTTGAATTGGTGGTATACATTTGGCCCGATACAGGGAGAACAAAAATTAAAGCTTCAGCTCAAAAAAATTTATGAGAAAAAACTGGTTTCGCCTAAATTTGATCTGGTTCCAACAGAGCTAAACAAGAAAGCGGCGACTTTCAAGGATGAGACAGGCAGTATATTTACGTTCTCTTCTTATGCGTGGGAGCCTGGTAAAGGCGAAGACTTAGGTGAGGCTGTGATTAGAGTAGAAGGTATATTAGGAAAAGACATACTTGAGAACCACTATTGGTCTGTAAAGGATGAAAACGGGAAGGTTTACTATGCGTCAGTGAATACAGAAAGCACCAGAGACAAGGACGGACGTGTACAGTTCAAAGGCGAGATGACTATTCCGCTCTTGGAGCACGAACCGAAAAAGCTCACGGTATCCTATTCGGAATATATGGTGGAGCATGACGTGAATTGGGAAGTACCGTTTGAGATCAAATAGTTCAAAGAAAGAGAAGAGGCCGACAGTGGCCTCTTCTTTTTCTATGTATGGGAAGATCGTTTGAAAAACTAAAAGGTTATAGATGCACTAAATTTTTTGCATGTCCACGTTTGTCCATTTCACTTTTTCGTCTTCTTCATATTATACAACGTAAGACAAACCATATAAAAACGGAGTGATGAAGATGGGTCTCTATTTTCGCAACAATACCAATTCAACCGTATTTGTTGCTTATGCTTACGAGAATTTTTCCTGTAGTCCAGTCAACTATGCGAAGCGAGGCTGGTATCGAATAGAGCCAGGTCAGACGAGACTGGTTCGGAGTGGACATGTCGGGGGGCGTACCTACTATTACTATGCCGAGGGTGGCGGACGTAGGTGGGCGGGTAATAACTTTACCCAAGTCCCGCGTACTTCTTTTCATTGGTGTTGGAACAGGGGTTGCACAACTTGCAGAAATCTAGGGTTTAGACGCTTCTTTATTGGCGCGCTCAACTTCAACTTCACGATCACGCTTACGACAAGTACCAGTCAAGTAAATGCTAGGACGGGTGACACACTGATCGTGTTACCTACTAGATCAACAGGCAGACCGAGAAAGGTACGTACTATTCCAAAAGGATTGCCTACAAGCCGGAAGAATAGAAAGACCAATGGAGAGAATCGTGGGAAGTTCCCTACACGAAGACTCCGGAAACGATAGAAAATAAGCGAGGTTTGAGTAGCAAAAGGAGTGAATCTGTCAGGTTCACTCCTTTTCTTTTTGTCTCTATGATTTGTGAACGAACGGTCCCAGCTTATGAGAAAAGGCGTAATGTGAGTTTTCGTCCTTCAGCCACATATTGCCCTTCACAATAAGAATGTACACCGCAACGATGAAGTAGATCGTACCTATGATCCAGTCTAATGTGGTTACCATCCCAGTGGAGCTGATGTGCAGGATATACCATACCCCGATCGGGATGGCAATGATTCGTTTTTTGCACATCAGCAGAGCTTTTCGCGTATACCTAATAGGCAATGGGAAAGAGGTGACCACATATGAGCGGATGGCTCGCACTCCTGCTCGTTTCCCTGGCCATCAGCATGGACAGTGTCAGTGTAGGATTGACGTATGGTTTACGGAAAATGAGAATGCCCTTTTTGTCTCTCGTCGTCGTTTCCGGTTGTTCGTTTGCTGTCGTATATGGTGTCATGCTCGTAGGCTCATCCCTCACCGAATGGTTCACACCTGAGATCGGCAAGTATATTGGGGCCGCGGTCTTGATCCTCATGGGTTTGTTTACTCTGTGGCGGCTCATTGCGATACGGTCGGGGACAGAGGCTCAGGAGTCTACTGCTGCGGGCAGCACCGCCGTTGTAGTCGCAGAAAAACAGGAAGAGCCGGAACCCATCGTATTATTGTCGCAGTTCCGCATTTTTGGTGTCATGATTCAGATTTTAAAAGATCCGTCCAAAGCCGACGCTGACCGCTCCGGGCATATTATGGGCTGGGAGGCTGTCATGCTGGGGCTCGCACTGTCTTTGGATGCTTTTGGTGCAGGCATCAGCCTTACGTTTTTGGGATACTCGCCACTGCTCGTCGCTCTCTGTATCGCGGTGATGAGTGCCTTACTGCTTGTCGTAGGAATTGCCCTCGGCAGGCGCGCCGGAAAAGCCAGATGGCTGACGCGACTCACTTGGCTGCCGCCGATTTTGTTGATTTGCATTGGTGTAGCCAAAAGCCTGAAGTAGTTTTTTATACAAAAATATCGAACCCGTCCGGGGAGAAGGACGGGTTTCGTTTTCGAATTCGAAAAAGGCTCAAATATAAGGGCAGGTGAGTGGAATGGCTTGGGAGCCTTCAAAGTTTCAGGTATCTTTGCCAGACGATTTTTTGACGTTGTTGAATCAAAGGAATGCAAATGTGAGTCTCGATGAGCAGGTGAAAGTTACTTTAGCGGTCGGTTTGTTTTTAGAGAAGAAGGTAACCCTGGCACGAGCAGCAGAATTAGCAGGGAAGTCGCTAAGTGATTTTATTGATTATCTAGGGGATCGTGGCATCGCTTGGATGGAATATACAGAAGAGGATAGACGACTTGATGATCAAGCGATTGCCAAGCTTTTGGTGGAAGAAGGAGAAAAAGGTGACTAAGGTCATATCTAATTCAAGCCCGATTATTGCTTTGTCGATGATCGGGCATCTTTCGCTGATGAACGAGCTTTTTGAGGAAGTTTTCATTCCTGCGGGAGTCTATCGTGAAATTGTAGAAAGTGAGAGTATCCGTGAGCATGGGAAGCGAGAGTTACAGGTATATTCGGGAAGCTGCATCGTGGAGAGCTTGAGGTTATCATCGGTGCCAAAGAGTTAGGGCTTGCTGATACGTTTCTGATGAATTCAATAGGAACGGTGGGCTTACTCTTGTTTGCGAAGAGGAAAGAAAAGATAGCTAAAGTTAAACCTTATTTAGATCGGTTACTGTCTCATAACTTTCGTATTTCTGCCAGCTTGTATAAGCAAACGTTAATTCAAGCAGGAGAAATGGACTAGCATCAAACCGAATAGCAGAGTAATGGTATGAATCTCTATAAGGAGAACCCGTCTTTGATAAATGGACGGGTTGTTTTATTTTCTAGCTCGTCTGCATACACATGAAAAGGAGTGAGATGTGGATGGAGGAGATGTAGGTGGATACACAGCCAATTCGAAAATGGTACACGCTGGCGGCGGCCGACGTGACCGAAGCCCTTCATAGCGATGCAGCGCAAGGGTTGACTCAGCAGGAGGCGGAGCGGCGACTGGCTAAACATGGTGCCAACCAGTTGGCTGAACAAAAGCGAAAGCCTCTCTACTCGGTCTTTGTTGATCAGTTCAAGGATTTCATGGTACTCATCCTGTTCATTGCAACATTGATTTCTTACTTCCTCGGGGAGTATCTGGATGCGATTGCGATTATCGCGATCATCCTCATTAACGGCATCCTCGGTTTTATTCAAGAGGCCAAGGCTGAGCGATCCTTGCAGGCGCTAAAGGAGCTGGCTTCCCCCATGGCGCGCGTTATCCGGGGCGGACACATTTCCATGATACCGGCATCACGGTTGGTGCCGGGTGATCTGATCCAGCTGGAGGCCGGGGACCGTGTTCCGGCAGATTTACGCTTGCTTTCAGCGAATCGGCTGGAGGTGGAGGAATCTGCGTTGACGGGGGAGTCTGTCCCGGTCGGGAAAAATGTGAAAAAGCTCGAAACAGCACAAGCATCTACTGTGCCGCTTGGCGACCAGAAAAATCTCGCGTTCATGGGCACGATGGTGACCGGAGGAACAGGGAGCGGTATCGTCGTAGCGACAGGGATGAATACGGAAATCGGGAAAATCGCGCACTTGATGAATACAGCGGAAGAAGCAGAAACCCCACTGCAGCTGCGATTGGAGCAAATGGGCAAAATTCTCGTGGTCGTCGCACTGCTCTTGACGATTGTGGTCATCGGCGCTGGTGTTTGGCATGGTCATGAGTTGTTTACGATGTTCCTCGCCGGGGTGAGTCTCGCGGTGGCAGCGATCCCGGAAGGCTTGCCGGCGATTGTGACGGTAGCGCTAGCGCTTGGTGTCCAGCGAATGATCCGGCGCAATGCGATCGTGCGCAAGCTCCCATCTGTCGAGACGTTGGGCTGCGCCTCTGTCATTTGCTCCGATAAAACAGGGACACTGACCCAAAACAAAATGACAGTTACCCAAGTGTGGCACAGCGATTCCACGTATGAGGTGAGCGGCAGCGGCTACGCACCAGAGGGAGCTTTTCACTACCTAGGGAAAATGGTATCTCCCGCCCGTGATGGAGCGCTCACGCAAATGATCCGCATCGCAGACAGATGCAACAACGCACGTTTGACATGCGAGGAACAGAGCACGCGCAACCTGCTCGGGATGGGCAAGACGTCGCGCTTTTGGCAGGTCATTGGCGACCCGACAGAGGGTGCTCTCAAGGTGCTCGCAGCGAAGGCATTGGGTGGTAATTCAGATCGTAGCAACCAAAAGAATCAGGGACAGCGTGTGGAGGAGCTCCCATTTGATTCTGACCGCAAAATGATGTCCGTCGTCGAAAAGGGGACAGACGGTGTGTATTCCTTGCTGACAAAAGGCGCGGCAGAGGCATTGCTCGCGAGATCGACGCACATTTTGTGGAAGGGAGAGCTCATTCCACTCTCAGCGACACTCCGTTACCAAGTGCTGGAGCAAACAGAACGAATGGCGGGTAAAGCACTGCGTGTGCTGGGCTTCGCCTATAAGACACTGCAAGGCTATCGACCGGGACAGCCGATTGGCTCATTGGAAAACAATCTCGTCTTTGTCGGACTGGCCGGGATGATCGACCCGCCGCGTGAAGAGGTGCGTCCAGCGATCAATCTGTGCCATCAAGCAGGGATCAAAACGGTCATGATTACCGGTGACCACAAGGTGACAGCAGAAGCAATTGCCCGGCAGATTGGTTTGATGCGTGGCTACGGCGAAGTGTTGGAGGGCCGGGAGCTGGATGGCATGTCAGATGAACAGCTGGCAGAGTACGCAGAGCGCGTGACTGTATATGCCCGTGTGTCCCCGGAGCATAAGCTGCGAATCGTTCGTGCTCTGCAAAGCAAAGGACATGTCGTCGCCATGACCGGAGATGGTGTCAACGATGCGCCTGCGATCAAGACATCAGACATTGGGATTGCGATGGGCATTACCGGTACGGATGTGACGAAGGAAGCTGCCGACCTCGTGCTGCGCGACGATAACTTCGCTACGATCGTCGCTGCTGTAGAGGAAGGCCGCAACATCTACGACAACATTCGAAAATTCATCCGCTATTTGCTGGCGTCCAACGTAGGCGAGATTCTCGTCATGTTTTTTGCGATGCTCATGGGGCTTCCTTTGCCTTTGGTGCCGATCCAAATCTTATGGGTGAATCTCGTGACGGATGGTTTACCGGCAATGGCGCTGGGTGTCGATCAGGCTGAGAAAGACACAATGTATCAGCAGCCGCGCAACAAGGCAGAAAACATATTTAGCAGGGGCTTGGGCTGGAAAATTGTTAGCCGTGGTTTCCTCATCGGGGCTATGACGCTCTTGGCGTTCTGGCTGACTCTCAAAGAGAATCCGAATGACTTGGTGCATGCCCAGACCGTCGCTTTCGTTACATTAGTTATGGCGCAGCTGATTCACGTTTTCGATTGCCGGAGCCAATACAGTGTTTTTCATCGCAATGTATTTGAAAACAAATACCTAGTCTGGGCTGTGCTTTCGTCGATCGTGCTCGTGATCGGTGTCGTGTACATGGATGCACTTCAGCCGATCTTCAAAACGACGGATCTAAATCTGCGTGATTGGGCATTAATTTTGGTCGCTGCTGGCGTTCCTACGTTTGTCGCAGGAATCGGTGGAGTGCTTACCAGCAGCAGACAGCGCACAAGCAAAGAGAAACGCCCGGCTATGCGTACGGTTCGTCCTGACTAACCTAACCACCAAAGGGGTGTGGGAGCCATCGTACGCTTGAGAAGGGGAGGATGGAAAAGACGCAGAAGGCGAATTTTCGCTTGGATACTGATGGTCATTGTGGTATTGATCGTTTTGTTTATCGTCGTGGAACGAAGAGTCGAGCCAACGCTGATGCTGATTGCCCAGGCCAAGGCAGAGCAGGTCGCCAAGCTCGCCATTACCGATGCAGTCACCAAGCGCATGTCCCAGCAGGGGGTCGATATCAACGAAGTCGTCATAATGGAGAAGGACGAGAATGGCAGTATCAAAGCAGTGAATTTTAATTTCAAAGAGTATTCCCGGATAGTGGGGGAAACGACAGCCCGAATCCAAAATCGCTTGAAGGAATTCGAGCAGGAGCATGTGCAGACGACCATACCACTTGGCCTGGCAACGAAAAACGTCTTTCTGGAACATTTTGGGCCTGATATTCCGGTGTCGTTCGTTCCGATTGGCGCGGTCAAAACAAAGCTGGAAACGAAGCTAAAGCAAGCGGGAATCAACATGGTGCTGGTGACGGTCTACATTTATGTGGAAGTCGATCTGCGGGTCATTATTCCGTTTGCGACCAAACAGCAGACAGTCACCACGGAAATCCCGGTCTCCGAGGCGCTGATTGTCGGCAAGGTGCCTACTTATTTGTACGACAATCCATCCGGAAAGCCCGATGTGCCGATGCCGCGAAGTCAAATGCCAACGGTCCCAACCCCAAGCCAGCCGTGATATTTTCGCTTATACGCGAACGATTTACACATCTATGAAAATTTTTATGAAACGTTTCAGAAATGGCGCCGTCCAATGAATAGACACACGAAAACAAGCAAGAACATTGGAGGCGTAAACAACATGAAAACAATTCGCACAGGCATGATGACAATCGCGGCACTGGCCGTTTTGGGAACTAGCGTAGTATCTGCAACCTCCGAACCAGTAAAAGAACTTTCCGTCAACATTAACGGTCAAGCGATCGCACAAGATGCGATCTTCGATAAAGGTCAACAAACCGTACTGGTTCCACTTCGTCCCGTTGCTGAAGCCCTTGGCTTCAAAGTCAGCTGGAACGACAAGGAAAAAGCAGCAGAAGTTCAAAGAGGTGCAATTACAAGCTACGCAAAAGAAGGCGAGGATCGCTATCCTTTCGCGAAAATGTACAAAACATTGGGAGCTGAGCCACGTGTACTGAATGGCAGTACATATGTGCCAGTTAAATTCGTAGACGAGATTCTGCAAGCAGAAGTGAATGTAACCGATGATGCAGTGACTGTAGTTGAGGACGAAATCGCGCCTATGCGTACAGGTACTATTACGAACATCAACAAATCCGACAAAGGCTACTCAGTTACACTGAACATTTACGAGTCTGGCATCATCCTGCACCTGACTGAAGACACCAAAATTACGGATGAAGCTGGTAAAGTACTGAAGCCAGAAGACTTGAAGCTGGGTATGGCAGTAGATGCTACAACCGAAAGATTCATGGCGATGAGCTTGCCGCCACAAACGAGTGTGCTCAGCATCACGGTAAAAGAAAGCCTGGAAACAAAAGACGTATTGGGAACAGCGGGAAAAGTAGCGAGCGTCTCTTCTGATAAAGAGGGCAACTTCCAAGTACTCGTAGAGGGTCGCGGTATTACCGAAACTTCCCAAGAAAAAATCAAACTGAACATCAACGAAGAAACAATCATTATCAATGCGCGAAATAACAAAGTTCTCTCTCCGACTGATCTGAAAGAGGATATGCAAGTGGTGGCGTTTTACAGCCCAATGATGACAAAGAGCCTGCCGCCTATCGGCACTGCTGTGAAAATCGTAGTAGAGTAAGAGAAAGAACGGGATGGCAATTGCTGTCCCGTTTTTTTTTTTTCGTAGCTGTCGTGGGGGAAGAAGCGCATTTCCAGTCTACGCTTCGGCCTCCGCCCCGCTGTGGGTGAAGACTGCCCGCTCAGGAAAAAATGGCCGGAGCGCGTCAAACGTAGATATTTCGAAGATGGATTCCATAAGTGATGCTGAAAATCCCCACCATTTTTTCCAACGCTGGGTCGGGCTCCAGAGGCGCTTGGACTGGAAATGCGCTTCTTCTACGTAGCTGTTGATTCTCTTCTTGAAAGTGAACTAACCCAACTGATAGAGGGAGGCATCTACGATTGGATCGTGTAAGACATACAGATCACGCGACCGAACTTTTCCGAGACCCTTTCCTCATAGATAGAGAAACCGTACTTTTCATAGAACGGAATGACCCGGTGATTCTTCTCCAAGACTCCGAGATGCAGGGAGGTATAGCTGTTTTCCCGGTACCAGGCGATCAGCGTATCGAGAAATTCCTTGGCGTAGCCGCAGCTTTGGTAGTCGCTGTGTAGCATGATGAGACCGAGCCAAGGATTGCAATCTCGCGGGTTGCACAGAATGAATTGGGCGATCCCGATGATCTCGCTGCCATGCCGTTCCCTGAACGAAAAGCTGTAGGAATCAGCGAATGCCAAATTGTCTTGATGGTCAGCTTCGATTGTCTGAACAGTTACGACTCTTTGCCCATAGGCTGCCTCCATATAATCGGGATTGGAATTGTAGACCGAGAGCAGCCGGGCAAAATCTTGTTCTGTGACGGGCTGAAAGAGCAAACGGGCGCTATTTGCAGGGAAGGGCGTAGTCTTAGGCATGTCCAATCCGAATGATGTTCAGGGAATTCCCTGATACACTTTCCTTTATGGAAACTCTACAATAACGATAGGATGATTGTCTCAAAAGGAGGAGCGCATGGGTACGTCGAGTGAAGTGCTTTCCCTGATGCAGTCCATCTTTGCCAACGTCAGTGATGCGATCCTGGTGATTGATCACGAGGGACGAATCGTAAAGGCCAATGCTGCGTTGGAGCAGATGACAGGCTGGACAGAAGAAGAGCTAATTAGAGATAAACATATTTGCGAGCTATGTCTAGGAATGGCAACGTGCATGGAAGAAACGAGCTGCACGGACTGCTTTTTTAAGCGCGTGCAGATGCCATCATTCGAAATGAGGCTCCGCACGAAGTCGGGTCGGGATTACCCTGTTGCCGCCAGCTCTGCCAGATTGGAGGATGATTCACAGGGCAAGCTGGTCATGATATTGCGAGATATGTCAGCACAACAGCGGGTGGAAAAAGAACGCTACCAGTACAAGCTCACGAATTTTGCAATCCAAGCGCAAGAAGAGGAACGGAAGCGCATCGCCCGGGAGCTGCATGATGGCGTAGGGCAGGCGCTTTATAGCATTTTAGTGGGATTAAACGTCGTCAGACAACGTGAATTAAGCGAGCCGGTTATGCAGCATGTCACCGAATTGGTGAATATGACTTCCAAGGCGATGGAGGAAGTGAAGCGCATGGCGCTGGAGCTGCGTCCGTCTGCGCTTGATGATCTCGGTTTACTGCCTGCATTACGCTCGTTGATGAAACGGGTGGAAAAGACTTTTCATATCCAGGTGGAGCTGCATGTTCAGGGGGAGAAACGCAGATACTCCGCTGCGATGGAAACTGCGTTGTACCGGATTGTACAGGAAGCCATGACCAATACGGCGAAATACGCAAAGGCGAGCCATCTAGGGATCATGTTCGAGAATAGGGAGAAGGAAATTGTCGTCACGATTGTAGATGATGGTGTAGGGTTTGAAGTAGAGAAAACATTAAACATCGGAAAAGGTCTGGGTGTGTTTGGCATGAAGGAGCGTGCACAACTTCTCGGCGGTACTGTTGATATTCGCTCCGCACCTGAGGAAGGTACGACGGTGATTGTCCGCATTCCGGTGCCGAAGGAGGGGATAGAGGATGACCATTCGCGTCTTAATCGCTGATGATCATGCGATTGTACGGTCTGGGCTGGGGATGCTGATCAACGCCCAGGAGGACATGGAAGTCGTCGGTTATGCAGCTGACGGAAAAGAAGCATGCGAAAAAGCGTGGGAAATCCATCCCGATGTTGTCTTGATGGATTTGAGCATGCCGCCTGGGGAAAACGGCTTGACCGCTACCGCTAGATTGAAGGAAACAGCACCAGACATTCAGGTGCTCGTGCTCACGATGCACGATGACGAGGAATACTTGTTTCGCGTGCTGCAAGCCGGTGCTGCCGGTTATATATTAAAAAGCGCCCCTGATCTCGATTTGATCACGGCCATCCGCTCAGTCAATCAAGGAATGGCGTACCTGTATCCATCCGCGACGAAATCTCTGATCGAGGAATTTCTGCAAATGGTCAAGAACGGAGAGGAGCAGGCCAAGTACGACATCCTGACGGATCGGGAAAAAGAAGTGCTGGTCTTGATCGCGAAGGGCTTCAGCAACAAGGAAATTGCTGAACAGCTCACCGTATCCGTCAAGACGGTGGAATCGCATAAGGCGCATATTATGGAAAAGCTCCATCTGCGTACCCGGCCTGATTTGGTGCGGTATGCGATTAAGAAGGGCTGGCTTGATTTTGAGTAGGACTTGATCTGTTCTCTATAGTCAACATCAAAGCCTATGATATGGTAAAACCAAGAGATGATGGCAAAAATAAATAGACCAGAGTGTTCCAGCACTCTGATCTATCGTACGGTAGACGGACCCTTTAAGGGGATCGGCTCAGCAAAATTTAAAACGGGTTATGACCGCTCAGGTGCCTGCTAGCTCAAGAGCGGTCATTCTTTTTGGTCAGGGCTACAACGATTGCTACAACAAGTCCAAGGACGATCCCAATACGGGGTCGTCTTTTTTGTGTGTCTAACCTGTGACCGAAAACGGTCATAATTCGGTCGAAATCAGGGGTTTCCCGGAACATTTTAGGGGATTTCCCTGAATTACTTCCAAGGGGTTCCAGCGGTAGAATGAAGGCGTGAAAAGTACACCGCGCCAATAAGGGCACGTGGAAAGGAGAAGAGCACGATGGAGACGCAAGTAGACAAAGCTGCGAAAGGCAAGAAGTCAAAATCCAGCAAGCTGCAAACGGACCAGGAAGACTTGAAGGGGACGTTTGTTGCAGTACTGATCGTCGGGGGTATCATTCTGGTCGGTTGGTTAGGTGTATTCGGGCTTTTCCTGGATAGGGCGTAATTAGGAAGTGAAGGAGGGTACTTATGCATTTGCATCGATATGAAAAAATCTGGTTGATGCTAGGCGCAGGTGGATTGGCATTATTTATTGTTTTACTGTGCGTCAATGCGTTTGCCATGGGGATGGCTCCGCCAAGTAATATGGAAATGATCGATCCGGAAAAGGTAACGGAGACGCCTCCTTTTGATAAACCGGGCTTGAAACAGGTAGGAGACAAGGAATACGACGCCTACATGACGTCATTTGCATTTGGCTTCGCTCCAGCCAAGATGGAGATACCGGTAGGCTCGACGATTAATTTCCACGTAACAAGTCCAGACGTTATTCACGGATTCCAGATTCCTGAGACGAACATCAACTTCATGGTTCTGCCAGGACACATCAGCTCGGCGACACATACGTTTGACGAGCCAGGCGAATATTTGATCCTTTGCAACGAATACTGTGGCGCAGGTCATCAGGTCATGGCAACCACAATTATTGTGAAATAAAGGTAGGTGAATCCTATGGTAATCGCAAGGAAGATCGATGATACGATTCCTCATGCTCCGGTTCATCGTTCTGCGGCAAGGCTTAGCTTGGCCTATGTTTGGGTAGCGTATATTGCGTTTGGATTGGCCGCATTGGCAGGTATGGTACAGGGCATGGTTCGCGGTGGAATTATGGAGCTGCCCAGCTGGACGAATTACTATCAAATTTTGACTGCGCATGGCGTGTTGATGGCACTTATTTTTACCACGTACTTCATTGTCGGATTTATTTTCTCAGGAGTTGCCCGCACGACAGGTGGTTCCCTGCATGGAGCCGCGCTTAAATTTGGTTGGGCCGGCTGGATTCTCATGACGATCGGGACGTTGATGGCTGTTGTCACCATTCTGATGAATGAGGCATCTGTCCTGTATACGTTCTATGCACCACTGAAAGCATCACCGTACTTTTACATTGGCTCTGCCTTGCTCGTAGTGGGGAGCTGGCTGGCGGGATTCGGGGTTTTTGCCAGCTATCGTAAATGGAGACGCGAAAATAAAGGGAAAACGTCCCCGTTGTTCGTCTTCATGGGCGTGACTACCTACGTCTTGTGGATTACAGCGACGATTCCTGTAGCAGTAGAGGTATTGTTCCAGCTCATTCCGTGGTCACTCGGTTTGGTGCCGACGATTAACGTCATGCTCAGCCGTACGTTGTTCTGGTTCTTCGGTCATCCACTCGTTTATTTTTGGCTACTGCCAGCCTATATGGCGTGGTATGTATGCGTACCAAGAATCATTGGCGGCCACGTTTTCAGTGATTCACTCAGTCGTCTTGCCTTTCTCTGCTTGCTCTTGTTCTCCATCCCGGTCGGGTTTCACCATCAATTGATGGAGCCAGGAATTTCGCCTGCATGGAAAATGATTCACGTAACGTTGACGCTCATCGTCGTCATCCCGTCTTTGATGACAGCCTTCTCGATGTTTGCGATTTTTGAAACAACCGGACGTAAAAAAGGCGGAGTTGGTCTATTCGGATGGTTCAAAAAAATGCCGTGGACAGATGTACGCTTCTTCGCACCATTCGTGGGGATGCTGTTCTTCATTCCTGGCGGAGCGGGCGGAATTATTAACGCAAGTAACCAGATTAACGCGGTTGTACACAATACGATTTGGGTGACAGGTCACTTCCATATCACCGTAGGAGCTGCGGTCGCGCTCACCTTCTTTGGCGTCAGCTTTTGGCTGATTCCGGCGCTGACTGGACGGCGCTTAACGAAGACTGCCAATCGCATGGGGATGGTACAAACCGTATTCTGGACCGTAGGGATGCTCCTGATGTCGCTCGCCATGCACACAATGGGCTTGCAAGGGGCGCCACGCCGTACAGACTACACGACGTATATGGACCACCCGTTGGCATTGGGCTGGATGGATTATCAGCGCGTGATGGCATTTGGCGGAGGATTGCTGTTCGTATCGGCGATTCTCTTGATCGCAATTTTGTTATACCTGACTTTCTACGCACCAAAAGGAAATACGGAATATCCGATTGCCGAGACGGAGACTCCGCAAGAGGTTCCAAAAATTTTGGAGCGCTGGCCAGTATGGATCGGATTGGTCGCCTTCCTGATTATCCTCGCGTACGGTTATCCGATTATGGAACAAATTCAGCACCAAGCACCGGGCTCGCCGCCTTTTGTGACCTGGTAAAACGATTCGTACGAAAAAAGTCGCTCATTCCGTTTGGAAACGAGCGACTCTTTCTTTTTTCATCAAAACTCTAGCGCTGCCAATTCGGTAAAGGCAAGAATCAGATACCCGATTGCCAAAAGCCATAGGGCGAGGATTCTGAGGTCTTCCTCTTCAAATGGCATACAACTCCTCCTTTATCTCTTGTTAGCACAATATATTCAAGGGGGAGGGCATTGGTTTAGCTTATGGCTCGTATATCATCTTGTGAGTCATGCCACCATCTACAACCAGCTCAGTATCTGTAATGAAATCGCTATCCTTTTGCGTCAAAAATAGGCACGCACGGGGGAGATCGCGTTGATTTGCTCGGCTGTTTCTTCTCCCGCAGCGCGATTATATTCGGCAATGATGACATGTGCCCGTTCGGCAGCATACATCTTGGCAACAGCCTGTCCAATACCTTGTCCGCCACTAGTGACGATGACAATGTTATCCGTGTATTTCATTGATAGTGCCTCCAAACAATAGAGTATGAAGCAAACTGTAGCAGGAATGAAAAAAAGTAGTTGAAAAATGTTTGTAACTATAATAAAGTAAGTATTGACTTTTGAACAGCGTACTATACAGTATGGAGGAGATTCAACCATGAATACGGAAATGAAAATCACCGCTGAACAGGTAATGGAAGCCCGCCACAGCGTACGTAAATACGATCCTAATGGGAAAATCCCACAAGGCGACCTGAACGAAATCTTGCGTCTCGCAGCAAGCGCGCCATCTTCCTGGAATCTGCAGCATTGGCGTTTTCTCGTGGTAACCGATCCTGCCATCAAAGAAAAACTGCTCCCGATTGCTTACAATCAGCAGCAGGTAGTTGATGCTTACGCTACGATCATCATTCTCGGCGATCTCGAGGCATACAAGTCTGCTCGTCCGATTTATGATGAAGCATTGGCAAAAGGATATGTCACCGAGCAAGTACGTGACACCATGATTGGTCAAATCGAAGGTGCTTACAACAACAACCCGGAAATCGCTCGTGACGAAGCTATCCGCAATTCGTCCTATGCAGCGATGCAGCTCATGCTGGCAGCAAAAGCAAAAGGCTACGACACATGCCCGATGGGTGGCTACAACCGTGATGCCCTCATTAAAGAGCTGAACATTCCAACTCGCTATGTGCCTACACTAATGCTGACATTGGGTAAAGCAAGCGTGCAAGCTTATCCGACTTCCCGTTTTGGACTGGAAGAATTGGTTATCCAAAATAGCTTCTAAAATCGTGTCCCAACGACAAAAGCTCACCCACGCCTCATACCGATGTGGCCAGGGTGAGTTTTTTTGTAAACGGAAATGCTTATCGGTGAAAGGAATAGACGATGGAGTCGGAAACAGGCTCATAACCGATTGCTTGGTAGATGTGATTAGAGCCCAGCAGCAGACGGCTTAGCTCTGCGACGCAGGAAGTGGCGTACCCTTTTTTGCGCTGCTCAGGCGGGGTATAGACGAGGGTTATGACAATGCCTCGGCGAGTGGATCTTGATCGCATGGCCATGGATGTCGCCGTTCCATTTCCGTCATCCCACAAATGGAGCTTCGATGCCTCAATATGCATGTTCGCTTTTTTCCAAGCATCTTCTTTTGTAATATCTTCCCCAACCTCAATGAAAAAATGATAAATCCACTCCGCGATCTGATCGAGCTCTTGTATCGTTGCCAACCGCAGAAAACCAGTATATCCCCATTCTTTGTGAAAGCTCGTTTGTTCCATGATCTACGTCTATTTCTTGTTATGTACGTGCGTTTCCTCTTATGCTTTCTCAAGGGATCTTTGATTACCACCACTGTAATCAAAGATTGAACGTATATCGCTCAACATGTTATAGTGGATATACGATATACGATATCGCATAAGTTTTTTTCTTAGTGGATTGGGATATAAATAAAACCGTAGGTGTTCCCGCACCTACGGTTAATTCAATAGACGTTCTCGCAAGGGAGCGGCTCAAATATGTGTTACAGCGAAAAGACCGCCGCCTGGCCTCGCAAGCTCAAGGGCGGTCTATTTCTTTTTGAGGTAAGTCAGTAACGCCAGAATGAACATGCCAAACATAAACATGAGCGTCAGCGCTTGATAAACCTCCACCAGCATCACCCCCTCGCTGTAAGACGTGAGAGAGTGAGCCGACCACCCTTGAGAGATCCCGTTCTATTGAATTACCTTAATTTTACGAAAAGTGATAGAAAAAGACAATGAAGTTGCCTGATAGATATAGTATTACAAGGTACAAGCGTAAGTGGCGAGTTAGTTTAAATGAAAAAAGGCAGGAGAGCCAAATGCTCTTCCTGCCTTATTCGTTTAACAACAGTGGTAAATCCACCATAATAGAGGTTCCTTGCCCAAGCGCGCTGCTGACCGAAAAGCGTCCTGCGTGGAGCTGAATGATCTCTTTGCAAATCGAGAGGCCCAAACCACTGCCAGAGAGCTTGGAGCGTCCCTTGAAAAACTTTTCAGTCACATGCGGCAGGTCTTCCGGGTTAATGCCTTCACCAGAATCGGTGACAGTAACGAGGAGCCTGTCGCCCGAGAAAGACGCTGCGATCACGATGGAGCCGTTAGGTGGCGTGAACTTCAAGGCGTTGTCCAATAAATTCACAAATACTTGCTTCAGTCGATTCGGGTCTCCCATCACCATAAGGGAGGTAGGGGGAGTATCCAGCTTCAAGTCGATCTGCTTCGCATTCGCCCGTACTGAAAATTGAAGATGCAAGTCAAGAAGAAGCTGCCTTACATCCATGGGTACGCGCGACAATTTCATCTCGCCGGATTGAAACTTCGAGAAATCGAGTAATTCCTCGACGAGTCCGATGAGGCGATCTGTTTCCTTGGAGATCACTTCTAGTCCGAGCATTGTTTCCTCAGGCTCTTCCAGTCCTCCAGAGATGAGCGTTTCGCCCCATCCCTTAATAGACGTGAGTGGGGTACGAAGCTCGTGGGAGACAGAGGAGATGAAGTCATTTTTTAGCTTTTCGTTTTTCCTGATCTCCGCTGCCATGTAGTTGAAAGTATCTGCGAGAGTTCCGACCTCATCGTCGAAGCGTCTTGGCGCCCGTGCAGCGAAATTTCCTTCCGCCATTTGCTTTGCCGCTTTCGTCAAGTCTTCGATGGGGTCGACAATCCGTTTTGCCATGAGAAAGCTGAGTGCAAAAGCTAAGACGACTACGCCTGTCCCCACGCCAGCGCCGTAGAGGGCGATGCGATTGACTGCTTGATAGAGCGGTTCAGCCGAGATCGTGTACCGCAGAACGCCTACGAATTCGCCACTGTAGGTAAGCGGATTGGACACGGCAATGACGCGCTCCCGCGACTGCGGACTTTTTCCGATGTACAAGCCACTTTGCCCCTTTATCGCATCCGCGACGTCAGGGGTATTGATGATCTCGCCCGTTTGGAAGCCGTAGGAGTTGAGAATGACTTTTCCGCCAGGATCCAGCACTTCGATCTTGGCGTATTCTTCATTTGAAACATTTTCCAGAATGTAACGGGCCTTCTCTTTTAAATGATACCCAGTAGCGTACTTGTTAATAAAATTCGTGAAGGTGGTGCTGCGGGTCACCAATGCTTCGGTAGCTGTCCCGATGTAATACGTATGAACGGCCCAGTAAAACAGTCCCTCCAAGAGCAAAACGATCAGAAGGAGGATCAAGCCGAAATGAAGAACCATCCTGCTCTTAATGCCTTTCATCTTAGACGTCCTTTCGCCATAGATAGCCGTATCCCCAGACTGTTTCCAGGAAAGCTGGTTGAGCAGGATCGTCCTCGATTTTTTGCCGGATTCTTCGGATGTTCACATCGACGATTTTCAGATCTCCGATAAAAAACTGACCCCAGACTGCTGTCAAAATCTCGTCTCGACTGATGGCTTTGTTCGCATTTTCTGCGAGTAATTTGATGATGGCAAATTCTTTTGGGGTGAGGTCAATTTCTTGATCCGCTTTAATTAGCTTTCGTTCATCAAGCAGCAGCGTGAAGGGTGCAATGTCAATTTCGTTCCTGTCCTCTGCTTCAGGGATAGGTGTCAATCTGCGATGTAACGCTTTGACACGGGCCAACAGCTCAGCAGGGCTAAACGGCTTGGAAACGTAATCATCTGCCCCGAATTCGAGACCCATTACCTTGTCCAGCTCCTGGCTTTTGGCGGTCAGCATAATGATCCCGAGACGTGGATATTTTTTGCGGAGCTGTCCGCATACTTCGAAGCCATCAATGCCTGGGAGCATGACATCGAGAATCGCAATGACGATGTCTGATTGTTGATCTGCGAGAGCAAGTGCCTCTTCTCCAGTGCCAGCCTCAATTACCTCATAGCCTTCGCGTTTCAGATTGATACGTACAAAATCCCGAATGGATTTTTCGTCCTCGAGTATTAACACCTTCATTAGGCAAAATCTCCTTGGTAAGATTTCAGTTCGGGTAATTACAGAGGGGCCAGCGGCTTGTAGAGATCACGAACCTCTTCTGCTGTAAGCTGCATGGAACGATACTCCGCAAGCGCCGCCTTCCCCAGATTCGGTGTTGTTTGCGGTAAAATGGCGATCAAGACTTGCTTGCCCTCTTCCTTCAGCAAAATGTAAGGAACTTGTTTTTGCTTCAATCCGCTTTCAAATTTGGCCCATTCGTTTTGAGGGATGCTTTGGACCGTTAGTAATTCTGCCTTATTTTTTCCATTCGCTCCGTAATATAGGAATCGAATGAGAAGTGGATTCGTATCATGGTTGATGGAGATGGTGTATTTATCGCCCCATTTTGCCGGGATCTTCAGGTCAAACCCTTGTGTGTATTGTTGAAAATGATCCTCGATGTGTTTCAATCCCGTTTTCCCGTCCCATTGGAAGTAGGAGGAGACCCAAGGGATTTCTGCCATGGCCAAATCCTCTGTCCCAGCGGGTTGTATCTTCGTGCCGATCTCGATGATGCCATCACCGTTAATATCTTCACTTTCCAAAGAATATGGCTTGAAGGTCGGGTCCATCTCTCCTTCTATTTTTGCCAAAGGATTGGACAGTTGTCCATTGTCCCAGAGGAGTAGTTCAGTGGAAGCAGAGTGAGCACCTACTCCAGCATCAATAAATAGTCCGTTTCGGGTAGGGGAAACTTTTCCGATGACAGCCTGATAGTAACCATTTACATATCCGTCAAGGGCCACCTCCGTCTTTTTTGCGATTGTGCCATTCGCCGCCCCATACAGCTCGGCTTTGGATGTGAAGTTATTTTTATCGAGAACAACAAGAGCGAGATCCGCGTGATCATCTCCTGTCAAATCACCTACTGCCATAATGGAATAGGGCTGCTTCATCAATTCCTTGGTTATATGATTGGCTAGCGAATAAACGGAGAGCTCCTTGTTCAAATCTTCGCCGCCCCCCATTCCAATCAGCATTTCCGGAACTTTGTCACCTGTGAGATCTTGAAAGGAGACGTAATCCAACTCGCTGCCTACGCCAGTGAAGGAGGAGAGCTTTTCCCAGTTTCCTTGCTTTTGGGTAAGCACGAGTACACCGATTTCGTAATCAGTTTTTTCCGTTTTGTAAAAAGCGACGACTTCTGCAATCCCATCGCCGTCCAAGTCCTGTAGGGAAACTGCACTGGCTTCTGCGGGATGAAGCGGAACGGACAATTGTGACCCAGCCGGCAAAAACTGCATGACGGCCTGATTGATTGATTTTTGATCGCCGTCTGCTGACGGAGCACGCATCAATTCGTTGGGTGTATCTGTAAGTCCGCAACCGCTAACAAGCGAGGCGCAGAGTGCTGTCGTGAATAGCCAAGCCTTTTTCATTTCGAAATGTTCCTTTCTGCTGTTGCATCCATTTGACTATATTGTAGCTTGCCCATCCCGCAAAGTTGTTGCAAAACGGTAAAAAAAACGTTATCGAGCATTCCAAAGGAGAAGTGATCGTGTTCCGGGCTTCCTTATACAGGAAAAAAGTGCGAGAGAACCGGGAATATTTTACTAGCAACAATTGACCTAGAAAATTCGTTTAAACATATAGGATAGGAGTCAGATGTTACATATACAAAGGAGGAGAACAGGATGAAAGCATGGCACAAAAAGATGGCGGCAATTGTTTGCAGCGGAGCGGTTCTCATAGCTTCAGGCCTAGAAGCAAGTCCGGTTCAAGCGAGTAGCACCCCATCCCAGGCGTATGCGCCAGTGGTCTTATTACAGCCAGAACAAAATATCCCGTTTTCTATACGATTTGTCGATGGATTTGTGGCGAAAGTAACGAATACAAAAACAAAAGCGACGAGTACAGTAGATATATCGGCCAATAAGGCTACGTACGTAAAGCAAGGGATTTATCAGGGGAACGGAAAGCTGCAAAAGGCAACCGATGGATATGCGCAAAAGCTGGTGGAGCTGGTGCCATTCCGGGATGCGAAAGGCAACCTGCGCTATATGGGCAAGCAAACACTGTGGGGTGTGAATTCAGAAGACCGCCTGGCAGTGGCGACCAGTGTGTGGAACATCGTCAATGAACAGGCGCAGCTTTTGCAGGTAACGGTTCAAAAAGCAGACTGGGACAATATGCCGTCGCCAGATGTGACGATCAATAGCGGCTTTAGTATGGGCAGCGATAGTACCTTTGTCCTCGACTCGAAGTACGCGGATGTAACAGGAGACATGGTCAAAGATCATATTTTGCTTGTAGGCGATAAAATGGGCGTATCGATGAATCAGACGGCCCATAATCTGCATGTCGTGGTTCGCGAAGGAAAGAATAATCAACAGACGGCTATCTCTGTAGGAAAACGCGACAGCGGTATTTTGCCGAGGCTCGCCATCACGGATGGCAATGCCGATCAAGTGAAAGACATCCTCGTCACGATGCCGACTGCGACAGGGCATGTGTACAGCCAGCTTACCTGGAAAGATAATCGTCCGTTGCCACTCGTTGAGCAGGGGAAATTGAACGATCGTCAAGCGTATCAGCCAGTGATTGGGGTTTATGGTGAGGCCGTTGGGATGAATAAGGCGAAAAAATAATAGTGGAGTGTACGTGAGGGAGATCAGTCAGAGTGAAATCTGGCTGATTTTTTTGTAGTAGCTCATTGTTGAAGAATGACACATAAGTAGGACTAAAGTAGTCAAATTGTAAATAACTGAAAATTAAATTGAAAATAGAATCAGTTGATGGAATATTTGTATTAAATTGTAATTAAAAGGAGGTATTGGTCTTTCGATCTGATTTATTCTTTTTACTTAGGTTGAATGCAAAAAAACAAAATTCATTGTTGAAGGAGAGGTTAGTTTTGAAATGGTTTAGAAAGCTCCTGATAGTTATGGTTACTTTTTCGCTTTTCATGACATCAGTGCCGATAAACAGTGCAATGTCAAAAGAAATACAAAAAAGCGAGCAACAAATAAAGGTAATGGAAAATGACGTCCAACTCCCAAATAAATTAGTCGCCTCTGATAAGAAGGTAGAATTAGACGTCAATCAGGTGCAAAACATAGCAATTAATGCCGTGATTGCTGATGGTACGGAAGAAGATGTAACAGAGCTAGCGAGATGGGAGGTAGAGGATTCAGAAATAGCAACAGTACAAGAAGGAGAAATTAAAGGAATCCAAGAGGGAAATACGTCCATAAAAGTAACATATGAAGGCGACGAAATTGTAATACCAGTGGAAGTAAAATCGCCTGCTATTGAACTAAAAGAACCTAAAGTAACGATACAAGACAGTGAAATCCTTTTAGCGTGGGAAATGAATAAGTTGATAGAATCATACACGATTAAAAGGAAAACAGGTATTGAAGATTATGTCGAAATAGCAACTCAAATACTATCAGGAGAGTTCGCGGATAAAGATTATATTGATGGTGAGAAATATACATATCTCGTTGTTGGAATTGATAAAAATGGAGAAGAATATTCGTCGGATGAAGTGGACGTCCAAACCCAGGTAAGACAAGCAAATCTAGAAGTATCCGATCAAGAGATTTCATTGCTTCCCGGCGAATCAAAAAAAGTGAAAGTTAGCTCTATTCTTGCAGATGGAGACAAACAGGATGTTACACGATCAGTAAACTGGGATGTTAGTGATCATAACATTTTGGAGGTAATAGACGGAGATTTATATGCGATAGAGCCTGGTAGTGCAGTTGTTTCCGCACACTATCATAATCAAAAGGTTGAGATCAATGTAGTTGTCCGGGAACTGAGCACGATAACAGATACAGAGTATACAGTTACTTTAAATAAGGGAGAAAGCTATCAAATTAACAACATTGCAAGCTCAAGTAAATCTATTGATGTTGAACACACTAATGAAGCTAAATTTGATTACGCTGTATATAAGAAAGATGGGACGCCTGACGAAATGGAGATTTCTTCAGGAAGGAGCCGTGTATCCATAGCTGCTGGAGGAAGAGCGGTTATAACGGCAATATCAGATTCACCTGTAACCTTGAAGGCGAAGAAGGCTTTTTTTACAGGTGAAAAATCAAGTAATCCGGCAGTATTAAAAACAACTTTGCATCAGGGAGAAAGTTACCAGTTCACGAATAAGGGCAACATAAATATAAGAGTAGAGAAAGAGTACCTATTGAACGGAATGTTTGATTATGCAGTTTATAATGCTGCTGGAGGCGGGGTCAATCAAGGATTATCAGAAGCATCAAATTCAATTGATGTGCCGGCTGGTGGAAAAATAATTTTCACGGGTGTAACTGAGTCAGTTTCGGTTGTTGGTTCGTACTACGACTTTTTCGAAGGGAACGAAAGTCAGCAACCTGCACTTTTAAAAGTCTTTTTGAACAATGGTGAAAGCTACCGATTTACTAACCATGCAAAGACAAGTACAAATATACAGACTGATGCTGTGCGATTCGATAACCGTAAATTTGACTTTATTAGCTATAGACAAGATGGAATCAGCCAGTCAAAGGATGTTCAAGTTTCAGGAAAACATCATCGGTTAGATGTACCTGTAGGAGGATTCACCATACTTACAAATGTCTCAAAAGATCCTATCATGTTTGGTGGGTATCACGAGCTTTTGACCGGAGAGGCAAGCTCTCAGCAAGCTTTGTGGAGAATTGAAGTAAACAAAGGTGAGAGTTATAAAATTTCCAATACTAGTAACAAGGATCAAACATTGGTTAATAATACTTACGTTGAAGGCCGCATGTTTGATTATGTTAGAAAAAATGCGAATGGCAGTATCAGATCATCAAAGACAAACTATAGTGCGTTTATAGTATTAAGTTATATAGATAATGAAATTAGTATTCCGGCTGGTAGCCATATAATTGTAAGCGGAACTGGAGAAAACCCGGTAACGATTGGTGGAGAAGAAGCATTTTTTAATGCGGAGCAAATAAACGATCCAGCTCTTGTGAGAGTAACAGTAGGCAAGGGAGAAAGCTATCGGTTCACCAATACAAGTACTTCCAATATCGATTTTGTAAGCGATGCTTCTGTTGCTGATAAGCGCAAATATGACTGGGCTGTGTATTACCAAGATAAGAAGGGGAAGAGGTTAGGGAAAGAAACGATCAAGGATATTGTGGAAGTTCCGCCTGGTGGTGAAATGGTTGTCACAGGTACCTCAGATGCTCCTGTAACGATCGGTGCTCCTTTCGGTTTCGCTGATGTAAAAGGGACTATAAATCCAGCATTGTTAAAACGAACGGTATCACCTGGAGAAAATGTTACTTTATCGAATTTTAGTAATTTCGAAAGTGAAGTGGAAACGGATGCATCATCTGGAGGCATATTTGACTATAAAACCTACAATGAAAGTGGAGCTTTAGTTACTCACAATGTAAACAGCACAACTAGAAGTATAAAAGTACCACAAAAAGGAAGACTGGACGTTACTGTTTCAGGGGGAAGTCCAGTTAACTTCTATGGTTATTTTGACCATTTCCAATCGCAGGATCTTCCTAGCTCTCCTTTTACGAACATTACCATTAACTCAAGTCAGGACATAGCCCAAGAGAATGTAAATGCTGCTTACTTTAAATTCACGACCTCTAATGCGGGCGTCTACCGTATTTTCACCTCGAATGTTAAAGGTACGGGTGCTGAATATGATACGATACTACAATTGTATGCAGACGAACAATTAACTAGCCTATTATCGGAAAACGACAACGTAGCAGGTGGACCATACGGCGAACTGTTTTCCAAAATTGAGCACAGCTTATCAGGTGGAACTACCTATTACGTAAAAGTAAGTTCTGGGAAGTCTTCTCCTAGTTTGAATGCTCGACTTACTGTTGAACAAGTAGATGCAGACAGCACGCGAGAAGGGGCTATTCCGGCGGAGTGGGACCAGATTTATACAGACAGGTTATCCTCGCGATATGATGTCGATTATTTCAAGCTTACTGCCGAAGAGATAGCATTTATGAACTTGTATGTGACATCCAACATGCTCATTTTGGAGGATCAGGGCGGAAACACATTAAAAACGTTTCTCCCTGGACAAGAGGACAAGCTATTTATTACAGAAAGCGCTGGGATTTACTATGCGAAGGTAGTTTGGAATCAGGCTGTAACGAAAAATACATCGCTGCTTCTCGTACCGGATGAGGGAGATCGTTACGATGTCGGGCTACATAGTCCTAAGCGAGTATCTCAGAACACAGTAATCGATACCACACCAGGGTTCAAAAAATCTGTTACCGTCCAATGGAGATTTTCCAAGCCTCATCAGGAAGTAAGTATTCAAGTATTAAGAGGGACTATCGTCGTATACGAAGAGACTCGTCTGAATCAGCCTGCAAACACGTTTCTCACCTTTACGTGGGACGGGAAGTATAACAAAGGGAATCCAGGGCAATTGGCTGAGACTGGACATTATGTCGTAAAGGTCGTTGCGAAAGACGCACCGGATTACGATATTAACATACTAGTGAGAGTCATGAATACTCACGCTTCGAAAGTACACAATGTACAGGAATTGATTAATGCCAATATAGGCGAATCACCTGAAACAATAAAGGCTCTTCAAAGAGCTCTCAAGGATATGAAGTTTTATGACTATGTTGGGGAACCAGACGGTATTTATGATGAAGATTTACTAATGTCCATTATTGCTTTTGAAATGGTGATAAACAGAAGTGCAATGGTAGGCCCGCAAGGTGGGCAACCGCTCATGGAACAAGGGAAGATTAATGCGGAACTGCTGGATTATGTTGTTAGAAGTCATCGTTTAAACCGAGATAAGCTTGGCGAATTCGCGGAATTCCTTTTCAATGGTGATGTGATTATTTATGATACCGCTACCCTAATCCCAGCTTTTCGGATGGTAAAGACAGGCGGTAAGATTGTCATAAAAGCAGGTAAGACCATTGGGGATTTGTTTGAATGCAATTGTTTCACAGCCGGAACGAAGGTTTTGACAGATGAAGGGGAGAAGAATATTGAAGACATTAAAGTCGGAGATATGGTGCTCTCTAAGAATGATGAGACTGGTGAGCAAGCTTACAAGGCAGTTACACATTTGTATAGAAATGAAAAGGATATCATTTACGAACTTTCAGTAGGTGACCAAGTCATTGAGACAACTGACAACCATCCATTCTGGGTGGAGGGAAAAGGTTGGGTAGTAGCGGCTAACTTGCAGGTTTGGGATAAACTGCAGCAAAGTAATGGAAATACCTTGACGATTGACCATATCAAAATAGTTAAACATGATGAGAAGGTTAAGGTATATAATTTTACCGTTGCTGATTTTAATACCTACTTTGTAAGCGATTTGGGAATATGGGTTCATAATATCAATGGTTGTTTAGACCCGAATGTACTGAGAAATGTCGGTGATGATATTCTTGACAAAATGGAGAAGGTTGGCGGACATACACTTGAAAAGCACGTTTCGAAAACTAATGAAGAGTTAATAAATAGAGCTAACAAAGAGGATGTGGAAGCAGCTACATCTTTTACCGACAAAAGTACTGCAATTAAGTCCGTTCAAGAAAACTTACGTAGAAACGCAGATGAAATTGCACTATGGATTAATGAATCCGATACAGGAAGGAAGATCTTTGAAATGGATCATGCATTTCCAATTGGCAAAGGAGTACTACAGGATAAGAAAAAAATAAAATATGATTTAACATATTCTCGCCTAGTACTAGTTAGGGACTTATCTCAAGAGTGGGGTTTTAAGATACTAACGGCATTCCCAGTTGTCAAATAAAGAGAGGGATATGATGGGAAAATACAGTACGTTCCAGTACTTTCTTGAATGCTACTTTAATGTTAGTGCAAATTACAATGAGTTAGAGAAACTTATTACTGAATTCAAGGAAAGTGAGTTAAAAAAGTATCATATTCTACTCATTAATGAATTAGAGGAAATGCAAAGAATGGAGAATATCGATAATATCAAGGAGTTTGTGAGAATACATGGAATGAGAAATATGAAATATGACAAACTTGAATGGCTGATACAGACTATTCTGTGTGGACTGAAAACGAAGTGATTTCAAGATCAAAAAGACGTGAGCGAACAAGTATTGGAATTGGTCCAGAAAAAGCTATATAACTCCTTAAAAGAACTCGGTACAATTATGTAAAGTCAAAAACAATATAACGGTAAAACAAAACAAGCTCTCCCAGAAGGGAGAGCTTTTGCATGTGCGCCCAGCATGGGCGTTATCTCTAGGGTTAAAGTCCCGAATGGTGAAGGCAGTAGTAGCCATTAGCTTAAG
>NZ_JBFEFW010000037.1:0-52986 GCF_047229145.1 Brevibacillus jepli | reverse complement strand
AACTTGCACGTACGGTTTGGGACAGGGGAAAAGACGGAGGCGCACATGCCAAAGTTTTACCTATTGTCATCAAATGGTGTAGCGGTCGCAACTTTTACGATCGCAATCAACCGCCCACGAACCAATCAAGCTGGTGAACGAGAAGCTGACTTCATTAATATTGTAGCATGGCAGAAGCTTGCAGATCTATGTGCATCTTACCTACGAAAGGGTAGGCAAGCTGCTATTGAAGGAAGGCTTCAGACAAGATCTTATGATAACAAAGAGGGAAAGCGAGTTTTCGTTACTGAGGTGGTTGCTGAGAATGTTCAGTTCTTAGGTGGTAGAAGAGAACAGGACAACCCTACTTCGAATAACGGCGGAAATCCTGGTTCAGGATCTTCTGATAGCGGGTTCGATCCATTCGAAAATGGGAAACCAATTAACATTTCAGACGTCGACTTGCCATTTTGAGCAATGAACCAATGGGGCGAATGTGGTGAGAGAGTCAGTTTTTACTTAGACAACCACATTTAAAGCAGCATAAGCTACTTCATTTCAGCCCTGACAGGGGGCTCTTTTTGCACATCCCCCTGTCGATAGGGATGTGGGAAGGGTGCTGTAACCATGAAAAATCAGAAACAAATGAGTGCGAATGAAATGCTCCAAGATTTTGTTCAAGAGGCAATACAGATCTACGATGTTGAAAGTATTACAAATGACTTTTTAACTATTACCGACCTACCTCGATTTTTCAACAGGGATTATATCCAGTCAAATTTTTCTCTGTTTATTACGATTGATAGTGAAGAGGAGTCATACGAGAGCATGGATTCAAAGTTTGTTCTCTTTCATGAAGAAAAGCCAGTATGGTCGTGTGATTTTCGAGATCTGATTCTGGACAATGGAAAAATGTATGGTGGTTGGAAAGAATCAGGCTTACTTGCACTATTCCAGGCAATCAAGACTTTTGAGTAAGCAATAAATAAGACGAATATGTTCGTTTCCCCCTGAGCCTTCAGGGGGATTAATTATTGTTGAGGCGGGATGATGATGGATTTTGTAAAAGATCGCACTCTACAGGCTAATCAAAAGGTAAAAGTGTACCTGAACTTGAACATGATGGGCCGTTTTTCGATTCAAGACTACAAGTCCGGATTAGTGGTAGGATACGCAGATTCTGTTTTGCTAAAGGATGTTGAAATGAAAATTAGCTTAAGTGGACAAAAAAGAGCTCGTGATGAAAAAAGGCGAAATGTACATGCCGTGGCGGTTGGGAATTTCATTTCTGCCGATATCGATCGTCCGGAAGATCTAAAGAACCGTGGGTACTATAACCCGTTTATGGTAGACACCTTTGTAGATGAAGAGACCCAGCAACCAATTTTCATGGCCGGTATGGTTTATTGCGGGGAGAGACGTATTTTTTATAGAAGAGCTGGTGCCCTTATTGAAAATGAGCAGTTGGTCATTGGGCTTTAACTTTCCAACGATCGGGATCATAAGTTTTATTAAAACAATCATCCATAAATATTGATTTAATTGTGGCCTCAGCTAGGAAAAAAGCGGGGGCCTTTTATATTTGTGGCGTTAACAAAGTTGATTTAGTTTCGAACTCGAACCTGATCGAGTATCGGCAGCTGAACGCATTTATACAGCTGCTCAAAGAGCAAAATGGAAGCCGGGCCAACCTAAGGATGAGCATGCCCGAGCCAGCACTTGGTCGCATGTCACCTCTTTGACGAGCTCTTTCATATCCCCGACATCACGCGAAAGAACAGATCCTTGGCAGGCCACGTGGAGCAATAATGTCTTCTTGGTTTAAATTCCAAATTACTCTATAATTGGGACATCCATTTCATCAGATACTTGGAGGATGTACGACTATGCGGAAATTTTTAGTAACGATCCTAGCTATGATTCTGGCGTGTCTTAGCCTTGCTGGTGTATCCGCACAAGGAGCAGGCGAACCTAACCAGCAGCTGTACCCACTGAGAAAACCTACCGGGGATCAATGGGCTTTGAGTGATCGTAAGGGCAAGATTCATGCGAGATTTACCTTGCCAAAAAACGGTACGATACAGGAATTCAAAGATGGCCTCGGCCGTGTAAGGAGCATAAGAAAATGGGGGGTGATCGACCATACTGGCAAGCTCATTGTTCCCTATAAATACACCTATATTTCCAGTTTCTCCGAAGGGCTTGCAAGCTTTAAGATAGGGGAAAGCAGCGGGGTGATCAACCGGGCAGGGAAAGAAGTCATCCCTCCAAAGTTTGAACGTATAGATGGTTTCCGTTTTGGACGATCAGCTGCTTCTGTGAATAAAAAATGGGGACTCATCGGCACGAAGGGGAATTGGATCGTGCAGCCTACCTTCGATTACGTAGGCTACATTCCCGAACGCCAGCAGTATTCCAATGATCCGATCCTCATCAAGCATGGTCCTTACTACGGATATATGGATGCGAAAGGAACCATATTGGTCCCCCCTAAGTATGTCTTGGCGAGAGAATTTTCTGATGGATTGGCCGCCGTCCAAGAAAAGGACAAGCAGATTGGATTTATCAACAGCAAAGGCGAGTACATCATCGCACCGATCTATTATTTTACCGTTCCCTTCAAGAATGGAATAGCCTATGCATCGAGCTGGAAAGCGGACGGAAAATCGCTTGGAGGAGGATTGATCAATAAAAAAGGCGAATGGATCATCCCGCCAGGCGAATTTACTCCTTTTGGAGGATCATCGGATGTAGAGGAAGGCATTTTCAGCTACTACACTTATAAAGAAGACGCATCAGCTTACGCGGGTGCTGTTACTCTGACAGGAGAGGTCATTCTCGAACCGAAATACTCAGCTATAGGCAGATTTTATAACGGTATTGCCATGGTTCGCCTGCACGACGGCAGGGAGGGCTTTATCAATCGCAAGGGAGAGTATCTTGTAAACCCGCGTTATTTTGGTACCTATCAAAGTCCGTATGGCTCTCTTGTGGATCGTAACGGTCTGTATGCCATCAATTGGGGTCTCGATGGCTATTTGGATTATACCGGGAAGCTGGTCATCCCGCCCTATCGATAAAATATAGATGAAGGAGCCTTTCGCGTCACTAGAGTCGGTGTGTAGCTGCTGATGAGCACAGTTTTCGTCCTGATGGTCATGAAGCCGTTATAAACTCCTCCATTGGTTAACGAACGTTCTAGAAATCTCTATATTGATATAGTGATAAAATCCTCATCATAATAATATGATGAGGATTTTTTTAATTCTACCTCTATTATTTCATCCATAATCCGTTAACTTTGTAGTAGTTGATCCAATGCCATAAGAAATTATGAGCTGCCGCAATTCCCAACTTGTAATCCGTTACTCTGTCTCTAATTTTCGCGCTGTAAAGCTTAACGCAAATATCGTTCATTAAAACGTAGGATACTCGGCTGAATCATGATTTAATACGATATCGGTGAGACCTAACTCTTTGAGTGCGTGAGCAATATGGTGATCTATGACCATGAATTTATCTAAGTGGGCCGCGGCAAGCAGCTGAGAGATGAAAAAGATATTTCCGCCTTTAATCTTCATTGCCGGGGTAAGTAAAGGCTGAATTTCACTAAGCGTATTACTTTTGATGTTTTTTATATAGTACAAATTTTTTGGTTTTTTGAAAATCATCATCGATAGCTTTATTGATTAATGGGCGATTTGCAGGAAAGGTATCTAAGTTTGTTTTAAGGCTGTCTTTTAATTGATCTGGTGTTAGTGTATCTAAGCAATCAAATACAGTAACGGACAGTTCTTTGGTTTGGTCGTCATGCTCTTTTGTATTATCTAAGAATGGTTTGTCTTGTGCCAAAGCATTCAAGAACAGTTCGACCAAGTGGTTCACTGTTGCCGAAAAAGGAGGGTGGTCTGTTTTCAAATACTGACCGGTGGGTATAGGGGGCTTTCCAATCAAGTGAACGTGTTTCCCTTGAGATGGACCAGTTTGATACCACTCATAATTGTTTCCATCGGTCACCCCAAAATAAGGGGCGCGAATTTGTAGCGCATACGACTCAGCCTGACCTACGGCAGTGTGGAGATCCTGAGAGGATGTCTTAACCTCGATCAATACCCAAGGACGTTTCTCGATATGATCCGAGATGTAACAAACGATATCTCCCCATTTGACAGTAGAACCCATTTGGATTGGTACTCGCCCATATGGTGAGATGAGTTCCTTTGGCCATCCAAATCTTTGGATTAAATAAGGGATTACCAAGTTTTCTGCAATTTGAATTTCGTTCACGTTCATCACTCCTTGTGGTTCTATTATACGTGAACATGCACAAATTTTCTGATTGGAACCCAACTACCTGAGCGTTTATAGGATGAATGAATTAGGACGACGTGCTACTATTAGACTAAAAGATTTGGCAAGGTGTGGTATGAATATGACAGTAAATTACAGACAGTTTGCTCTGGAAGTATTGAATAGAACTAAGTATCACAGTGATGAAGAAGAGATCCAAAAATTAGAGCAACAGATGCAGCTTATTTCAGAACACGGCATGGATGATTTGAATCAAGTATTGCTGAGTAACGCAAGAGGTAGTAGTCGTAAGGTGCTGGATTTCATAGCTGAACATAACTTTGCTGCCGATCTAATCCGTTTTGATCCCGAAAGTACTTTACTGTACGAACCATCGTGCTATTCATCTCGTCCTACTGATTTTGTGAGATGTCATGCCAGCTCATTAGGTTTTATGCAAATGAAGCGGCTAAACGAAAGTGAATCAGATAATCGACGAAAGAAAATGCTGGATCGACTTGTGACTAATTTTCAGAGCATACCAGTTGGTAAATTCATTGTGTTGAATTTATCTGAGGATTTCAAAGAAGTGGAAGTCCAGCCACTAACAAACTTCATTGCATCGTCTGTTCAAAGCGCTGTTGATCGTGAGACATTGTACTATCCTACCGAGGAAGACCCTATTGCAACGTTTTCCTTTTACCCTCCAAACAGGCTTCAATTAAAGCATCTAACCCTTGCAGCTGCATCGGACTCTGAGTTTGTAGATATTACTGGGGTAGCGGAGACACAAGTAAAGGCGAGCCTGGAAAAAGCTGCGGGTGCCTTTGAATGGGACAATTCCCATCAAAGGATAAATTTGATAGTTATGGAAGCGGAAAACTACGAGGATATTGATATATCTCAGGCAGTATTTGGAACTGAGATATATGTAATTCAAGGATCTACAGTTCAACCTGGCAGAGATGCTGATGGTTTTTTTCATGATCCTAGTTACTGCAATAGATTGTGTGGAGTGATCGCTCTAAGAAGAGTGGATGGTGGACTCATTACGAGTTATAGGAAGACCCTGTTTATCAATGAACGATTCTTACCAATGGTAGATCAAGTCAGGCAAATGGTCGATATCGAAGAAGTGATTACCACTAACGATTGGCCGTAGTAAGTGTTGTTAGCTTACATCGTTGGATTCGATATTAAAATACGCGCTTACTCCCTTCTTCGTAAAGTTGGAAAAAATATGAGTTGTATTTATTTAAAATGCTCTTAAGGGTGATGCAAATGATCAAAAACCTAACGATCTTTGATAAATATACTGAGACGGAAAATAATGCTACAAAAGCTCTGATTGACTTATTACGTCACTCTGAGGTCCTGCTTACCGAGCTATTCATCAATCAATTCTTAGGAATTAACCAATTGAATCAAGGTGCTGTGCTTTCGCGATCGTATGATATTCAAGTCGGCAGACAACTCACGCACAAATCCGGAATAGGCTGCGTTATTGCTATCAGTGACGAATCTAAGAATAAAGAAAATAAGCGAGTTAAAAACCAGAGAGAGAAGGAAACGATTCCTGATGCATTAATCCAACTCAATAATGTGACTCTCTTGGTTGAAGCTAAAATAGGTGGGGGCAAAGTCGATACGCAGCAACTCAAGGATCACCAGAAGAAATTTGCACAAGATGAAGTGATCCTGGCTCCAATCTTTGTATCGTGGCAAAAGATTCATGCCTTTTTTGAGGACATAGTATCCTCCAACCAACCTTGGAACGAACTTACTCAATTTTTACTACAGCAATTCCTTGCCTACTGTGAACACATGGGATTCACATATGTGAAAAAAGAAAGCTACATACTAACTCATTTTATTAACCGGCCCAGAGTTTTGGAGGTCCTCGTGGAAGCGGATCAATACCTGAAAAGCTTCAGTGATGTTCATCGTAATGAACCAATTACCGATTGTTTCGGTTACACAATTATTAAGGATAGAAGCGAAGATCATCTATCTACAACTCGCAAGTTTTTTACATCAACTCTATTTAATAAAGGCACCTACGTCCTGCATTTACTTGCGGAGGAAAAGGCCACAGAATTGCAATCGCAAGTTGATTCCGTGTTTAAAGGAAATCAAAAGAAGAATAAGAACGCGCCTAGGGAGGTCCACATTCATATGGATCTAGTACAAGAGTTCGCACAGATTAAGCCATACATTGATATCGCCTATCAAGATAGAAGGCAATCTATCGGCATGTAATCGTTCACGCTATAGGAAAAAGTTGCTTGATTACCTTCCAGCTCATTACTTTTCCTGCTATAATAAACCACATATTCACACTTTTTGTTTTACCTTTTTAGAGCAGAAGCTCCTGCTCAGTAATTCCGATTATTCGGGACATGTAGACACAAGCCTGTAGGCTAGAATGGACTTTCCGTCTTTTCTATGCCTACAGGCTTTTTTTGTTGAAAAGGAGGCGTGGAGACGATATTAAGCGTGTAATAGCTGTTCAATCAACAACCTGACAATTGAATTTAGGTTGAAACATTATGCTGGGGAATCATTACTCCTCAGCTTTTCTATTTCAAGGAGGAATGTTTTATGCCGTACTTCAGCTTCGAGTATAAGGTATCTCAGCGAACGATCGATCGTGCATATGAAGACAATCCAATTGGAACGAATGCTGATGGTACGATTGATTACTACCAATCAGTAATGGGCCAATGGGACTCATTCGCAGGTCGTAATATAGGTACGCTAGACCAGGCTGTACTCGTATTTCAAACTGATTTCCCAACCATATATCGAGAAGAAGAGACGCGTCTCGTTAACCAGGATACTGGTGAAGTCTACGAATTGGTGGGAAAAGCGATGAAATCTGAAAAAAACATCGCTGCTCGTATCATAAGCGAGAATAGTACCGCCAAGCATGTTCAGGAAATTTGCGAAAGAGTGAGTCTATGGCCCGATCGAATAGCGGGCACTCATTACGGATGTATTGTAGTGCGTTTCACAAAACATAACGTGCAGCCTGGAAGTGGTTTGCACTTCAAAAAGGATGAGATCTTAACTGTTAACCCTAGAAACTGGGATAACCGGACAGAAGAAACATTCATGTATGCGGGTAAACCAATCGAACTGTCGGCTGTGGAATTTGTTGCTGATCAGCGTATCCCCGCTCATTTGAAAGTCAGCAAATAGCGTAACTCAGGAGGGACGTCTTATGAACATTCTTTTAAGAGAAGCAGTCGATTTGCTTAACAAAACTCGGTTAGGTTATCGAACCGATGACCGTTTATACCCCGTATTCTCATGCATTAAAAGAAAAGCTTATCTTACGGTTAATGGCGATTCCGATGCAAGCTTTTGTGTCCCAACCTTTAAAGATTGGCGCGATAATACGTTTTGCGTTTACCGGCCAGAAGATCTAACACAATGCAACTACAACGACATTGACGAAGCTACACGTGATTGGTAGCTTTCAACAGATGGAACAGCAATTCTTCAATACAGTAGCGCGGGCAGGGGGCATATTTATCATATCCCCCTGTCGAAACGGGCTGTGGAGAGGGGCTTCACGTTGTATTCCATTCGGAAGTTCTGAATGATAGCGTGTATGAGGAGCAGTACATGTCGATTTCAATGTGAATTCACGGAACTAATAAGACCAATACCATGACATTTCATCAAACTGGGGAAGCATCCGCTCCCCAGTTTTTATTTGGATTACCATATTTTGTAGGAGTGAAGTAATGTGGTTGAGTTGAGATGCCAGTTTTGCGAGTCCGAACATGAGCCAGAAGAAGCAGAGATAGATCCATTACAACAAGGCTTCTGGTGTCAGTTCTGTGATGGTTATACGTATTTTGAAAATGATAGAGAGGACAGGCATCGATTTACACTCATCTTAGAGGATAAGAAAGAAAGCAACCCTATACCATCCTCCTCGATCCATGTTTCCTTTAATAAGAGAATCTCACCGCTTCGTTACGCCGGAGGCAAAAGCAAAGTCATTCCTTACGTTTTTTCCAAACTCCAATCCAATTCAACTAGAACTTTGGTATCACCGTTTTCAGGTGGAGCAAGTGTTGAACTAGCGTTATTGGATTCCGGGGTAATCGAGCACCTGATTCTGAATGATCTTGACTTTGGTGTATACGCATTATTCTGGACAGTCTTACACGCTCCAGACGAGCTGTACTATCGTTTGCAGCATGCTAATCCGTCTCACAAGGATTACTTTCAGGCACAAGGTATCGTCAAATCAGATTATCTCTCGTGCAACATGATAGACGCAGCCTGGTCCATGCTACTGGTGAATCGATTAGCATATTCCGGAATTTACAGTGCGAATCCTTTGGGTGGCCGAAATGGGAATAAAGCAGATCTTCTCTCGCGCTGGAACCCCATCGACTTGCAGAAACGGATGAAACGTATCCACCAGATGGGTGATAAAATAACCCTTCACAATATGGATGCTTGCACACTAATCGAGGAGGAATATTGGAGACCTCATACGACCATTTTTCTGGATCCACCGTATGTCAAAAAAGGTAAGCAGCTGTATCGCTGTTATTACCATAAGGATGATCATATCCAATTGAATCTTCTTTTGGACAGCTTATATCACGGAATGCCAGGTGCAGATATTATCCTGATGTATGATAATGACCCATTAATTGAAGAGATCTATATGTATCCGACTGTTGAAAAAGTTGGAAGAGTATATTCTATATAGGGGGAGGCGCCGTTGTTGCTTAATATCAAAAGTGTTATAATGGTGCCAATCGGAAATGAAGCAGTTTGATGTTGAATTTTATTATGATGCCTCAGAAAGAAGTCCTGTTGCCGATTGGATCGATGATTTAGGTGCCAATGATCACAAGAAAAACGAGAGAATCCTACTCCAGAGAATCCGGCACATGTTCAACTTAGTTCAAACTTTCGGATCTGCTTTATCATTGCCAGATGGAAGAAAATTGACTGGTGTTGCAGAACCGCCAATTTGGGAGATTAGAATTAAGACTCAAAATTACTACCGTATATTTTGGACTCTTTGGCAAGGAAATGCTCTGATGCTGCATTGGATTCAAAAAGATACAGATAAAACACCACCTCGTGACATCGCGAAAGCACAAAGTAATTATTGGGACTGGGTGCGTCGTTTTGGCATATGAGTAAAAAATGTTAGAGGGTGTGTTTCGATGAGAAAGAAGATCTCATGGAATGATAAGAAAGCAGAAATGGACTCGCGATTTACTCAAGAGGAACTTGAGCTAATGGAGTACAAGGAGCACATCGCGAAAATCATCGTGGCCAACCGTTTGGAGCGGAATTGGTCGCAAGCTGAATTAGCACAAAAAGCTGGTTTGCATCAATCTCAAATCGCACGCATTGAAAACGGCGAACAACTTCCAAATTCACAGACGCTTGGTAAAATCGCGAAAGCTTTTCAACTGTCAGTTGGGTTTGTTCCCATTGACGAAGAAGCTGCGACATCAGCGCAATATGCTTAATTATTAAAGGCACACGTCACTTCATTGTGAGTGTGCCTTTTCGTTACTCCAGACAAAGAGCGGTTTCCTCTTATCGTATGACAAGAAAAAGTAACCATGGTAAAATGTGTTCATAGTTATTGTTTTTGCAGTACCTTTTTGAAGGCAAAGCAACCTTGCCAGTCTACCGAACGAATTCGGTTAACATGATTCGACCAGATGGTCGCATGAGGGGTTTATTCCGTCATGCCTCCAGCTGGTCGTTTTTTTGTGGCCGGAGAAATGTTAAAGGAGGAGAAGGAAATAACCGGTTAATCATGAAACCATTAATGTACAAAGATGTGGAGGTCACAGCATGGAAAAGAATCCTGTAGAAGATAAGGACCTGGAAAGTCGTGAATCGGATCTCTATCACAGCTTGCTCATCAGTATTGCAGAGCGATTTGACCCCGCTCTCGATACGGTTAGAACCGCTTTTTACGAACAGCATCTTCGCTCATTTGTTCTGGAGCTGTTGGTTGCCCCTTTCAAGAACGTTGCTGTTCTAGTGAAGTCAGCAAAAGCGAAAGGGATACTCACGGTAGCTACGGTAATTGGCGGAGGGTATATTCTTACGACGATCGACACCATCAAAGACTTTGTGTTAACTCATAAGATTGGTGTTGGGCTCACGGTATTCTTTCTCTGGTATGGAGTTAGTGCATTTCTGCATTTCCTCAACATGGCCAAACTCGATCGAAAAGACGTGTTTCATATCGTCGCGTTTCGAGCACTACGGAAAGCCGAATACAATCTCTTTGAACCGTTTGTTAAGCAGAAAACCCAAATTGATATGCAGGCCGTTGTTCAGTGGTTCTATAAGGAGCTAAGAAACAATCACTTAAGCGACGAACTACATAATGTCCGAAAAGAAAGGGACAGCTATTTAGAGAGCTTGGTGCAGCTCAATGAAGAATTAACCAGCACTCTTATGAAAGCCAAAGAAGAAGACAATAAGTTTCTTCAAAGGACAGACTATTTATACGGGATTATTGAGGGCATTAGTCGTAATATTGCTCGAATATCCAATAACCTCTTTAACATCAAATCTCTTAACTTTATCGCTCCCTTTACCCTATATCGTCTAGAAGAGAATGTACTAACCTATGTAGATGAAGATGGAACTTCTGGAAACTCACCTCTTTCAATCGACATAACAGATGAGGCAAACCAGAGCTACTCTGCGGTCATGGCAGTAAAATCACCAAGTTGTTTTGCTCAAGTTGATGCTGGGCCTTTACAAAGTCGTAAGATTGCTTCTTTCTTTATTAAATTGCCAACGGGCAATAATTATGTGGTGAACTTCCATATGGATTCTGCCAATCTTTTCTTCCAAGAAGACGTAGGCCGTAGTATAATAAACTTGTGGTCCATCTATGAAGTAGTCGAAGCACACTGCCTGCTGATGGACAAGCTGTTAACGGATTCGTCTTTGAACCGGAAGGGAGAGATCAGGCATGAATACGGCCCTGAAGCCAAATAGTATAAAGTTGCCTCACTACAAGGAAACCCTTGCGAAAGAAGCACAACGTAATTTGGAATTCTTCCAAGAACGTGAAAAGCGTGCAGCTGAGATCATGGCAAGAGCAGGATTATCTGTAAAATCGAGCAAATAAACTGTATAGAATATACAAAAGAGACCTAGGATCCTATTGATCTTGGTCTCTTTTTTTTGTTCTTTTCATTATTTCTTCCGCGCGACGCAGAACATCATCATAGAATTGTTGGTTTCTCTTACTCTCAGCTCTAAGGAGCTCAGAATAATGAGTGAGCTGGGGTTTTGAAGGAAATTGAATGACTTTCTTCTTATTCTTCATAGAATCGAACCTCCTCCTGCTACCAGTATTACCAAGGAAGTAGTGAAAGAGACATGTTACTAGCAAAACTTTGAGAAATAGGATTACTCAAATTCATCGGATGCATCAGAGTAAGTGAATTACTGCCTTTTGAGCGAATGAACCATATTTTCACTTTTTTACATAAGTGGTATACTATAAGTGTTCAAGCATTTTGATTCCTTTTTTGATGAACTTTGTCTTTTATTCCGGGAGTTCTCGGATCACTATGAATCGACCAGTTGGGTCGCAGATGGTTTCTTTCATCATGCAACCTAACCTGGTCGATTTTTTTTGTCTGCGAATGTTCCTAAAAGAACGAATGTATTTAAAAAGGGATCCGGATTCTGTAGAAAATCACGAATGGAAAGAAAGGATGGATGCTCGATGTGGACATTCGAAGCGAAGCAGCTATGCAGTGGTTGTGGTGCAGAATTCTCCCTTATGTATTACCGTGATAACGGGAGCTATTCCTATGTCACAGATCCATGTGAATGTAAGGTTTCATTTACACCTTCCCAAGGTGTACCGAGCCTCTCCCAGTGGATGGAGCATATGGAACGCAGCTCCCTTCTCCCCGAGACCATTGCTGAATTCGTCTTGCGAAAGGATCACATTAGTTTGGTACCCGGGATGATTTCAATCACGTATCAAGATCGTTATGGCAATGCTTATCAAGCATTCTCTGAACGTACAGAGTACCTGGATCCAGATGAAGACTGCATTATGATTCGTTTCTCCAGTCCAGGCTGTGAGGACGACGTTGAAGCTGTAGAACAAATTGAGGAGGCTCTTTTAGCCCTCACTGCTTATTGCGCTACTCATCACGCAGCGTAATGAAGGAATATTCCTTTTCATGCCCAACGACGGGGCAGCAAGTATCCACTCCCCGTCGTGAGAGGGAGTGGTAAGGAGAGAATATCATGAAACTGATGAACGTTAATGAATATGAAGAACTTCCAACAGAAGCCGCAAAGCACAATGCGAGAGAATGGTACAGGTATAACATTCAACCTAATAGGTATGATTGGAGCATTATCACAGAGATGTTCCAAGATGAATTGGTTGATGCTGGTTACCTGGAAACGAAAGTCAGTTGGAGCCTAAGTTATTGCCAAGGGGATGGAGTGGCCTTTTACGGCAAAATGTCCTTCAGGCAATTAGATTCACTCATTGCCCGCTTATCGAATGGTAACAAAGAAATGAGGCATCTTTGGTTCAAGAAAATTAAGAAGTGGAGTGACTATTGCTCCATTGATATTCGGATTGAAAGAAATGCATTTGGGCACCGCTATTCCCACTTCAATACCATGGATGTTTCTGCTGATACAGCGGTGTATGGGCTCAACAAGGCGCAAGAGAACAATCTCATTCGTTTTGCTACTTGGCTTGAGGCTGTTGTGCAAAATGATGTGCGAAGTATATCCAGACAACTGGAACAGCTAGGTTACAAGGAAATCGAATATATCAAATCTGATCCCTTCATCGCAGAAGAGCTTATGGCCGGAGGATATTACTTTAACGCAGATGGCCGGACTTCAATCGCTGTTTAACCGGCAGTCTTTAATGGTTGCACGGTATTAAGTAGAATGCGAGTTGCGGTGTTGATCATGAAAGAGTACCTCTCGATTTGAGTGGTACTCTTTTTACATTTTTATTGGGAGCGTGCACATCGTGGAGTATTATTGGGTGTTTATTAAAAATGGAATGTACCTAGTTATGTCAGACGAAGAATTAGGGGATGGTGAGACTTTAATTCGCTTTCCCTTAGAAGAAGATGGATTTGAGCTCGTTTGGGATAGTGCCTTCACTAAAGTTGAGGCAGAACGATACGCTAGGGAGTTTTACTGTGCACGGAAGTTTGAAGCCATTCCGGTCCCCATCACTTTAAAAGAAGCATGTGCTTTCATCAACGAACATCATCGTCACCACGTAGCTCCACAGGGCCACAAGTTTTCATTGGCCATTGGGGATGGTCATGATGTTATTGGAGTTGCGATCGCAGGCAGGCCAGTATCGCGGTATCAAGACGATGGGACGACCTTGGAAATAACCAGATGCTGCGTGAAAACTCAATACCGGAATCGGCACGTATGCAGTCAGTTATATGCAGCTGTCCGAAGGATCGCCAAGGAAATGGGGTACCATCGAGTCATCACTTATACGTTAGAGAGTGAGTCCGGGGGCTCTTTAAAAGCTTGTGGCTTTCACTTGAAAGGGATAAGTGATGGTGGTAGTTGGAACAGCCGATCTCGAAAGCGAGTCGATAAACATCCGGTAGGGGAAAAGAAAGTATGGGAAATGCAAATTAGTTTGTAATCCCGAGACGATAGTGGAGCCACTTTTATCGAACGTCGGAATGTATAATTGTGGTAAATTGGATAGTATAGAAGGTTCATATTAGGAATAAAGACCATTACTGAGCAAATAGATAAAATGAGTTATAGAAGGAATGGTGACCATGTTTTTCTGTAGAACTGAAAAGAAACGTGAAGAGCTCATAAAACTTTACGACATCAGTCCTGTTTCTCACGTTAAACTGTTGAATGGCCAAGTTAAGAGAAGTTGCACGGGAGACCAGCTGACTGGCAGTTACTATTGCTTTTCATACAAGGAAAAGGGAACCGATAAATACAGTACTTTTTTATGCGGAGTTCACGCGGCTGAGCACTTTTTGGATTTACTCAAACTCCCTATGATACCAATGTTTAATCCATTGTCATCCGCATCTTCCACGAGTGGCCAAACCTCTGTGGGGACGTTTTCAGGTTCGAAGAGTTCTCAATCTAGAAAATGGCACCCAGCTGCCGAGCAGTTATATACAGCAATCAATCTATTGATTGTTTGTTGGGATACCGTTCCAGGAAATGCGTTGAAAGACATCAAAGAAAAGGTAGAAAAGTACCATTATAAAGAACCTTTCCCATCTCATGTAAAAGGAATCAATAAAGTCATTTCGTATGATTCAAAAGGAAGAACTCTTCAGCAGATGATCGATGAATTAAGAGGTCAGGGGAACAGCGTTCGAAATTTCCGCTTTAATCTTCTGAATGATATTCTTGCGAATGAAAAAATTGAATCACTCTATGAGTAATGCATGCTGAATTAGGAAGGCACTAGCAGCCTTCGCTAGGGAGGATACATGAAACAGTTATCTAAATTAGAGGTTAATAGCGTAGTTTCCTATATAGGGGTAAGCGATGGTTACCTGGGGAATTTTTCATATGCATCTCATGCTGATTTCTATCCATCCTATTGCGGGCTGGATATTGATCCGTACGCCTATTCAGGTACCACTAGGGAACGGTTTATCGCCATTCTGTCCAGTCAAGATGGAAGAGACCAAGTGAAAATATTACACGGTGTTATTGAAAAGTACCTGCGGTGTACGCCATACGTGGTGGTGCGGGCCATGCATGGCAGTTCTTTAGCGGACAAGCCACCACACCGATGTGTGAGCTGGGCTGGAAGTCGATGGGGGTTCTGGAGCTCACCGCGTTGCCTAGCATCGATGAAGAGCTTTGGGTTCCTATGATCAAGGAGACTGACGTTCTACTAGTAAATGGCGGTGACCCCTTGTATCTGTGTTACTGGATGCGGCAGTCCGGACTGGCAGACCTCTTGCCGTCGCTGAACTTAGTCTATGTGGGACTGAGTGCCGGGAGCATGGTGATGGCACCTAACATCGGGAATTTCTTCGTTGGGTGGACTCCACCCAACGGTGGCGATGAAACGCTAAGACTGGTTGATTTTGCAATATTTCCGCATCTGGATCACGAGATGCTGCCGAGAAACACCATGGCTGATGCAGAGAGATGGGCCGCCGGGATGCAAGGTCCAGCGTATGCGATTGATGATCAGACCGCCATCAAAGTGATCGACGGAGCGGTCGAAGTTGTCTCCGAAGGGCATTGGAAACTGTTTTCGCCCTGATATTACTCCGCTGTTTACATATAATTGGTGGAACCTTAGTGGTAATTATTACGGTCGGTTTAGAGGTGCGTTAGTCGAAAGTAAATGTTGATTACTTTATTAAGCTAAACGGGTACGATAGCTCAATAACAAGAGGCAGTCTACGACTTTATTTTCCAAGTCTTCAGACTGCCTTTCATAATAGTGAAGTTTAGTCTAATACTTATTTCTTAGGATCTGCCGATGCTCTACTCCTAAAAACCGCGTCAAATCAACGACTCCAGTCTAAGACTTCATTTTCATACGACATTAGTGGGGGCGGGTTGCTACGTACATTCTGACCTAATGTCACTGATCGTTAAAAGTTCGCATAACTCCAGTTCAGCGTATAATTTGTAGCAGGGGAGCCTTAGGCATTTGCCTCGGTTGCAGCTGAATGGAAAGGTTTGTATTGCCTTCTTACCGAAAATGTAAGGATGACCCATTGCTCAAAATGGTCAATTGACAGTAAAGGATTACACCTGCTACTAATGGGTTTTTTAAAGGGGCGCTAATGGCTTATCAAATTTTGTTATCCTCAGATCATACTCTGAGTCTTTTGGAATTAATTCAAATTCTGGTTTGAAGTGGGACAGCACAGGCATTCCATTGTAATAATCCTTTATTTCTGCAATCCTTACGATGAATTTATTTTCGTATTCTCCCACTACGATCTTCATTTCTTTTCTATCGACTATCAATCCATTATCTTTTAGTTCCTTTTGAAGCTCTTCAACTGTTTGATCACTGGTTTCCTTTTGTACAATTTTGATCGATTCAGTTTTATTCTCTATTTTTTTCTCAATTGTAGTGTTCTTTTCAATGATTTCAATGTGCTTTACATTAAAAAATAGTGAGTATGACATGAGACTAAAAGAGATAAAGGGGAGTAATAAAAGAATAAAGATGACCAAATACCAATTTCCCAGGTATTCTTGAAGCTTTTCGAAGGGTTCAGAAAGCCTTTTTTTATTTACATCTAGCACAATAATTAATGCGCTGCATACAATCGCAATGATGCCTACGATGGAGAGCTTAATATCAAGATAACCATAAAAGCCAATCAGCAGTATCAGCCAACAAAAAATGTGAAGTGTCGCATGGTTCATGATAGTCTTAAGCCCTGAAGAGCTACCTAATTTACTCCATAATCTTTGAATTACGTAGGCAATGAAAACTGTAGCAAATCCAGTCCAATAATAGATACTGGCTGTATCAATTACTTTATTAAAGGTTACTTCAATAAATTCCCTAGGAATATTAAAATGTTTATACGTTGTAAATAATCTAAAATAGGTTATTACATAACCAGCTACTGAGAGTATCGCAAGTATTAGAGTGGCATCGAGAAGGGAAGGTAGCTTGAATTTTCTTTTGCTACTTGAACTGGTTTTGTTAAGGTGGTTCATTTTCTTTAACTCACTCCGATCAATTCGAAAGGATATGGGAAAGCGATAAATACGGGTTTACTTGTAGTGTTAAATCTTTCCCATTAACTTTCGTAGCTTTATGATGGCTGGTACTCACTTATCATTCCTCGGATGATTGCACCCGTTATCTACAAGACTATTTATGACTCATTGCTCTCTGGGTTAACACGGGATCTGTACCTATTTATTAGAATTCAGACCCGAATGAATGTAGAAATTTGTGTTCTGACAGGTTTAATAGAAACATTCTCAACCATTTTTTGATCAGAGATTAACCTTTGTTGGATAATTAGTCTTGAAGCTCCTTAAGTAATTCATCCACGCTAATCCCCAACTTAGCAGCCAATTTGCTATACTTGCCTGAAGGTTGTACATCTTTTTTCTCGTAATCAAATTTTTGCATTGACCAGTCCACACGAGCTTGGTCCGGATCAGCATAAAACTTACGAGTAGTCTCAGCAGAAGAATGTCCTAGTACTTGAGCGGTTAGATACATATCCTCATAGGTATTATAGTGGTTGGTCCCGAATGTACGCCTGAAAACGTGAGGAGTAATTTTCGTATCAATCTTGCTACGTTTACGATATTTTTCAAGCATTTGCCTGACAGTCCTTGCATCTATTCTTTTCTTTTGGAGGGAAAGGAATAATGCGTTCTCATGACCTTTGGTGACGCTTTCTTGTTGCTTTCTGGCCTCAATATAATCGGAGATATCTTCAACAATTCGAGATGGGAGTGTAATTAATTCTTCTTTCCCACCTTTACGCAGAACTTTTATTTGTTCCTTTTGGAGGTAGATGTCACCTACATCTAGTTGAATTAGCTCACTAACACGTATTCCGGTATACGCCAACAAAAGAGACATAATATAATCGCGCATACGAAGCTTTTCGTGATAGGCCATTTGATGTTCGCCTTTAACCTCGATGTCATCCATAATCGTTTGGAAGAAGCGCGTCATTTCATCAGGAGTGAGTCTGTCATTGATGGTAGCTTTCTTCTTCACGCTTATTTCTATATTAGGAGTAACATCCCTGGAAATAAGCTTTTTCTTAAATAAATAAGAAAAAAATTGGCGTAATGTGGCTAATTTTCTTGACCTACTGCTATTTTCGTTGGTAATTATTTTAGAAACTACTTTATTTTTTGTAGTATAGGTAAGGGTATAAGACTTGAGATGATCGAAAAAGTCACGAATATCATTCTCTTCTAATTTGTCCAAGTCGGTAGGGAGTAAGGCAATCGTGTTATCCCGGTCGCACTTACTGGAGGAGAGTAAGAATTCAAAGAACATGAGGATATCTTTTGCGTACTCAAACCTAGTTTGAAGTTGTTTTGTATCTTCAATGCTTCTAAAGAAGTCCATCACAAATTCAGGGAGGCGCAGCAACTTTTGGCGAAGTTTTTCCTCGATGGCCAGTTCGATGTTTTTCTTCAAGAGGGAAACACCATCCTTTATAATCAGAACAAACGTTCGTAATTATTCCGAAAATGAAGTTTTTCGGAATTGTTAAACTTAGTATGATTTAAATGAAAATCTATAAGAGAAGGGGAATAGACAAGCTATTTTTTACTTTTATTTTTCTCTTTTGCACCTGAGGATGGAGGTAAGTTGAGTCGAACCATCGCCCATACCTGCATTAAGCACAATATTAGTAAAGCAATGAGGAAAAAAGTGAGCTCTTGAATTTCGGGTGCACGTTCGATGTTAACGTAACCACCAATGGATGTAGCACATAAAAGCCAGGAGATTATTCGGTATCTATAATCAAATGCACCTAATATAGCATTACCAAAATTGATTATAATCAACAAAATAAATACACTCCGTATAGGGCCATCTATCGTAAATGTACCTGACTCTAAAAAACCCGTTTCAAAAACCTTTACTGAAGACATGTACAATGAGATCAGCATACCAGCTGCAAAATTAAGATACACAGTATGAAACGATACAATTTCCACACTAAATCTATCTCTATCATTCGTTCTTGAAAAATTGAAATGCTCACGCCTTAATGTGAATACAACAAACACAAGTCCAAGCAATGTGGCAAAAATTGCAGCATAACCTAAAAAGATTGATACTATCATCGAGATAACATCTTGATTGATTGTCTTCATCTTTTTCCTCCATATTCGTTACCTGCGGACTGCGAATGTTTGTTCTTACCAAATATTCTACCATACTTTTCTAATTCCGTCACCAACTATTCCGAAAAGTTATCTTTTCGGAATAGTTGGTTGGGGATTGTATTCCCCTTTTAATAAAAAACGCCTCAGTACAACTACACAAAATTGCTTCCTTAATCTGCATCGCTGAGACACAATTAGCTTAATAAAGTGCACAAAAATAGCCCCCGATCTTAACTGGCAAAGAAAAAGACGACACCACTATAAGTGATGCCGACAGAGTTGATAAAACCCTCTTTTTCAAACCAGTCCCTCCTTTGCATATATTTAGCGGCAACTGGTAATTATCATTTACTTAACTACGTTCTTGCCAACAGTGTTGCTACCAACACCGATCGCCTTTTCGTTTCTTCTTCAATATTATTGCGCAACCATACTTTTACTGCAGCTATATCCAGCTAAAGAATGGTTGCTGTAGGAATAATCACCTGGAAAGACTGTTTTCTCCATGATTACCGTCCCATTAGGCAACATCCGATACGGAATCAGATTTATATAAGCATTGTCCCTGAGTCTTGTATTGTTTTGAATGTGTAGAATGTCGCCCTGCGAATCCATGATGGCGAGAGATCCACCCAAATTGTGATCTAAGGTAAAGAGCAAATTTCCATCAGGAAGTACACTATACAAAGCGGCAATATCAATTTGTTTCATCCATTTTACTTTTCCAGTTTCCGCTTCCAAAGCGTATACTTTTGCATTCTCCAACTTTGTAGTACGATTTCTGACAAAGTACATTGTCTTTTCATCGTTTGATAAAGCAAGGAAATTTCTATCCATCAGACTAATTCTTTTGGAGAAGGACAAATCGCTATCTTGCAGATCCACTTCCCATTTTTTTGTCCCATCTGGATTCAATGCAATCATACCTTCGTACGTACCAAAATATATCGTGTGATCTTTCGCTATTAGAGGCTCTCCTTCTGTTGGCATACCGTACTCCGAATCAATCATGTACTCCCAAAGGATCTTTCCGTCCTTTGCCACTGCACGTAACGCTGAAGCTGCCCATTCTTGAATTCCTATCGATTTGTGTTTTTGGTGAACTCGAATGAACGACCATTGCTCGGCTTCTTGTGGGGGTACCGCCAGCAAAACGCGTATTTACAACGTTAAGGAGTTTTGAACACAAAAAAAGCCAGTTTTCACAAGGTAGACTTTCAGGGCTATTGGCATTAAGAAGCAAAAGAAATCCGGATCAATCTGGACTCTACTGTGTATGTGAGTGTACACATACCCCCGATCCACTCTTTTACTCCCGGAAACATTCAAGGTGCATCGTCTCCTTTATATCGGAGAATCCGCCGGTGTACGTAATCGTATGATGAATCACGAGAAACTTCCAGATTGGAAGAAGCAAGTCCGTCCAGGAATAACAAGTACAAGGGTTATGTTCAGACTTAAAAACTTCCGGATATAATTAAACGTCCTTTTGAACATAATAATTTTAACGAAAGAACTATTGGCAAAATAATTGTAGAGGAGTTCCTTAATTTCAATGGTTACGAATATATTGATTGCATTTGTTATTCCGTGGATTTTTGGTTATTGGCTTTATAAAAATGAGCCGATAATTGTACTAACAATTGCACCATTTTCAGCCGTGATCTCGTACGTTATGAATTGTGCTGGATTTTATTTTGGTTTATGGGATATATACCCCTTCGGTCAGGAACAAGACTTCTCAGGCTTACCATTTGATTTGGGGAGTTTCGCAGTGATTGGCTGTTTTTTTGTCAAACTGGCTAGAGAGAGGAAAAGAAATATTGTGTTTTTAATGGTAGGTTTTACAGGCCTTCTCACGGGGATTGAGTTGATATGGCTTGCTCTCGGAAGAATTCACTACCACACTGGTTGGAATATATACTGGACTACACTCTCCTACTTCCTATCAGTGTTAGTCGGTTATCGATATTACCAGTTATTGAAAAAACACGGTGTCTTATAGGTTCCACAGGGTTGAATTGCACTATCTCCCTCTCACAGTTCCGAAAAGATGGTGTGATGCCTCGGTCATAGGTAGATTCATTGCGAATACTTCCATGGGCATGATGGAGTCCCATAATGTTTGTTCTAATGAACTTTAATAGAACATCAGTTTCCCTTCTTTACGATGTTTTGTAAGAGGAAATTAGATGCATTTTGATCCAGTCACTCCATCATGGCTATGGTGATAGCAAAAAATCATTGATGGTCTCCTTAATCATCATTACGTTTTACATTTTAATACTGATCTTCTAAATACCCATCAAAAAGAAGACCTAGATAGTAAGAAAATCATTCGACTACTGCTTCTCCGTGGACTCATTTTCTTCATACCATGGGTTTATATGAACCAGTACCTCATCTACATCTTTGTGATATTCCATTATTCTCTGTTTAATTAGCCGACTAATATCATGACCTTCCTTAACGGTCAGTGCTCCTGAAACACTTGCTCGCACGTCCACAAGAATATAATGTCCGTGTTCTCTAGCTCGTAAACGATCAATTCTCATCACTTCTGGAACTGAGAAAATCAACTCGGTAAATTCCTGTATCTTCGATGAATCAACTGTTTTCTCCATAAGAGTGTCAATTGATTCTCTCCCCATTTTGTATGCCAGTTTTAATACGATCAGAGAAACAACAATGCCTGCAAACGGGTCACCATATGCTAATAAAGGTATATTCTTAAGTTCACCAATATAACCAAGACCAATCCCTATAACCGCTGCTTGAGAGGCATAAACATCAGCAAGGTGGTCATAAGCAGTAGCAATTAACCCTTTACTATTTTGCTCTTTTCCGATTTTTATAGTGTATTTAAACAAAATTTGTTTCCAAATTAATGAAACCAAGGCAGCGATCAGTGCAATTACATTTGCTCCCGGAGCAGGGCTAAACAATGTATGTACAGAGTGATAAGCGATTACAATAGCAGCTACTGCGAGTACGACTGCAACGATGCCCGATGCAATCACTTCAGCTTTGCCGTGACCGTAGGGATGTTTTTCATCAGCTGGTTTTTTGGATATTCTCATGGCACTAAACGCAGCAACAGAGGCAAACACGTCACCAGCATTATGTATTCCATCCGCCAATAAAACCTTACTTCCGTAATACAAGCCAACAAAAAGTTTTATCACCGTTAAAATAATGTTGCTAATTAATCCAGCCCATGCAGCGATTATTGCAGAATTTGTTGGTTTTCCCATATCCACTCTCCATACAACCGTAAGGATTATTTCCCATATGTAATGTTTTCCTTTATAGCGCAAAAATATGTAGAGACTTTAATAAAAGACTTACTCCATTTGATCAACCGAGTAATGTTTGGAACAATAAGAAAATGGCAGTGGCTTTGGGTTAATTGGTGCAATGGAACCTTGTTAATCCTCATATAAAACAACAGCTTTTTTTATGTATAGCCAACTATATGCTGTAATCTTAACTCGAAAAGTGAAAGTCCTTATTTATCAAGGGCTTCCACTTTGTTTATTTGTATTCAATGTAAAAAACTGTTCCCAATAGAGTCAGTAACGGAACAAAATCAAGGATTACAATGCTTTTTCACCTGATTGTTTGGGTTTTATAGCATGTCGAAGTTCTAAGTTCCGATTCCTAAAATAAATTCGGAACATCCTTAAATCCTTGTGATTTCAGCTTTTGTGAGATTATTTCCATATTTTTAGGGGTACAGCCGAGATACGTGTAAAAATGGGTCATGGTCTTATTTCCATACCATGACCCATTCTCTTAATCCTGATTACGCCGCCATTTTCCGGCATTCCTCAGCACATTTCCTGCAAGCCTCGGCGCAGCGTTTGCAGTGTTCGTCGTTAAAGCTCTCGCACTCTGCTGCGCATGCTTCGCAAACTTGGGCGCAGAGTTCACAAAGCGCTTTGGCGTAGCTACTTCCCCTTGCCATGAACTGAATAGACAAGAGGCAAAGCTGGGAGCAATCGAAACAAATTTGAATGCACTTTTGCCGATTTTGTGCGTCTGGTTCGCCTACACATGCGGTAGCACAGTGATGGCATTCGACTGCACACTTAAGGCATGCATCGATACAAGATTGGTGAACAGCGTGCAATTCCCTCATCTCCCTCTTCATACAGATCAGGATTAGTATTCCCGACATTAGGATTTTAATCAGGGCATGTAATCAAATAGTGATTGGCCGGTGTATATACAACCAAGTACCTGGTATTATCCGTCATCTCAATCGATGCCGCCGATGCGACAGGAAATGATGATGCCCGAAGACATGAGACGAATGATGGACCTGATGAGACAGCACATGATTACGACAAATGAAATTAAACAAACGGTAGATATCATTAACGAAAGATGTAGGCGTTTAGAAGAGCAAATGAAGCGTATGGAAGGAACAATGATGTAGGTGTACGGCGCCAACATCCGCATTTTGTACGCAGATCTCTATTTGACAGAAAAATTGCCGGTATCTTTTCGCAAAGGACTATCGGCATTACAATTGAGAATCAGTTAACAATTTAACAATCTGGAAAAATTTTGTTCATGAGGACATATAGTGTAACAAACAAGTGGTTCATGATGGAGGAACTTTATGCACCTTATTCAAGACATGTACATAAATTTTCCCTTTATCGGCGCTTTCCTCCTGGGTATCATTGGTGCATTGGAACCATGCCAATTTTCTAATAATCTAGCGACCTTTATGCTTAATCAAAAAGATATCACAACAAAAAAAATACCAAAATCTGAATTCGCAGCTTTTGCTTTTGGCAAAATAACAGTTTACTGGATATTAGGGTTCCTCATCCTAACGTTTGGACAGGGGTTATCGAGTGAGGCCCATCCCTTGTTTGAATGGCCCCATAAGTTACTCGCACCTTTATTTATAGTTGTAGGTTTATATATGCTTAACATCATCCATCTTCCGGGAAAAAGCCCCAAAATTGTATCAGTGTTAATACCAAAACTAGTTAACCAGCTCCAGGAGACAGGCTTTTACCCATTTGGTTTGGGGGTTGCTGTTGCTCTTGCTTTTTGCCCTACCATGTTCTGGTTGTTCTTTGGTCTGTTAGCTCCGACGATGATCTTAAATCCTGTTGGGATATTGTTGCCGCCAATCTTCGGAATCGGTACAGTTGTACCGCTACTGCTTGTCGTTCTTGTTATATCACTTTTAGGTCAGTATTCGTCTTTTGTGCAACGCGCAAAAAAAGGGGGAGCCCTCATTCAACGAGTTACGGGATTCATCTTCATAATAATTGGATTCAACGAGTTAATTGAATACTGGATTTCGTAGCTATAAATATCTTACCTAGAATCAAGAAACTAAGAACGGAAATCGACGACTTCCCCAAGAAATACAGCCCTGTCATAAGCAATCGAGTGGTTATTCTCCGCGAGTAATAAATTCTTTGCATTTGTAGTCGGAAGTCTCGTCGTTCATGACTTTAGAAAAAGCATGAGTGTATTTATTCAATTTCATCATAAATAATACGCAATGACTTCTAGAGAAAATAAAAAACCTTAGTCTAATTGAATATCGGACTAAGGCTGATGTGACTATACAGGTTAAGCTTTTTTCGCAACAGTCAATTTATTACCCAAGCTCTCTTTGATTGACTCCCTGCCTTGTAATGAAAGGGACGGCCAAGCTAAACCTCAGTGTAATCCACGAAGTGATCACGGGTGACATAGATACCCTCTTCCTTCAGGGGCTCGAACACTCTAAATTTGCGTAACTGCTTTCCATAAACATGGATAGTGATAGCGATTTGATCCCCCACTGCCTCAAGGATGTGGCAGTCAGCCGGGGGTAAGAGCTGACCCGTGCACTGTGCATTAACGATCACTGTACCGGTTTTTACGAGTCTCACGACATCTCCAGAGATCACATCAGCCTGAATAAAGTTGGTCACTTTGATTCGGCCAACCAGTACCCCTTCCGCTCCCCATGTGCCGTCGTGATCATGCAGAGGTGTACATTGACCGGGCTGCCAGACCAGTGCCATCACCTCGAATCTATTCTTTGGGTCGACAAAAAGCGTATGACGAGCGTAGATTTCGGCTTTAGGATTCTGTTTCTCTGGTGGAAGCCACGATATCCCGCGGACCAGCTTACCTACAAGTCGTTCAGCTTCGGTAACCAGCTTGTCATCTTCATTGTACTGCTCTACCGCCATGGTCATATCCCTTACAAAGTCATCGAGAACATAGTCGTCCGCCTGATCTGTGACAATGGACAACTGTTCTTCCGAATTAAAATGGACTGGATTTTCCCTATTGTATGCCAAGTTACATACCCTCCCTGACAGAATATGAAACTTGTATTAAGCAAGAAATACGCCAAACAAATCGCATACTTTTTTCAAATGGGTACCCTCCGGTAAAGCTGGGTTTCTCTAGGGAAGAAGCCAGCAGAAGCTGTAATTTCTTGCCGTCAATAAGTAAGGAGTCAGGAAGAGATCCAGGGTATGAATCACTCATTCCAACAGATTTGAATCTCAAATTGAGAGGCCCTCTCAATCTGAAACAACAGTACCGGGGGATGAGTTAACGCCCGGAAACAAACCGTATTCGTTCAGGCGACGGTAAGCCGTGGATCGGCTAATTCCAAGTTCAAGCGCGATTCGGATAATGGCCTTCTCACCAGTTCCGTACAACTTAATCCCCCGTTGAATCTCCCTCCGCTCGATGTCTTTCAGAGGGATTAAGCCAGATACTTTGTCGGGAGTCCTGTGTGAAGGAACAGCATCGAAGACTCTGTTTGGCAGAGAGCTTACCCCAATCAGGGGATCTGAGGACATAGTAATAGCGTATTCGACTACGTTCTCCAATTCGCGAACGTTGCCCGGCCAGTGATATTGCACCAACACCTGTTCCGTCTCCGGGTCGAACGAGACCGTCTGTTTGTCCATCAATCCAGCCTTTTTCAAACGAAAGTAATCCGCGAGCAACAGGATGTCTTCAGGTCGTTCACGAAGAGGCGGAATTTCAATCGGAATCACATTAAGCCGAAAGTACAAGTCTTCACGGAATTCCTTTCGTTCTATAAGCTTCTCCAGATTATGGTGGGTCGCTGCAATGATACGCACCTCTAATCTGGTACTCTTTGTGTCTCCAACACGGGTTACCTCCGACTCCTGGATTACGCGCAGCAATTTAGCTTGCAGACGTAACGACATGTCTCCAATCTCATCCAAGAAGATAGTCCCGCGGTTCGCCAGCTCAAACTTGCCCGGTTTCCCGCCCTTGTGGGCACCAGTAAACGCCCCGGCTGCGTAGCCGAACAACTCGCTTTCCAACAACTCCTCAGGAATGGCGGCGCAGTTAATGGCTATAAACGGTCCTTCCCGCCTCGGACTTCCATCGTGGATCGCCCGTGCAAACAACTCTTTACCTGTACCGCTTTCTCCTCGGATTAAGACCGTTGATTGGCTCACTGCGACACGCTTAGCTCGTTCGACCGTACGAGCCATGGCCGAACTCCGATAAATGATCCGGTCAAAACCGTAAAAGTGCTGTTCTCCGTTGATGTGATTGACCAGTTCATACACCTCTTGGATGTCGCGTAAGCTGGCTACGACACCCTTCACGGAACCTTTCACCCGAATTGGTTGAATATTGCCCAATACGGTAACAGAGCCCTGAGTAGTGGCAACGGTGAACTCACGATTGGTTAATCCCTTCCCATTGTCCAGCACTTCCCGGACGTGAGAGTCAAGGCCAGGTAAATCTGTGATGACAGATGGTAACTTACCAGCTGTCAGCCGGAGAAGCTGTCGCGCGGGTCCATTAAGGTAAGTTACGGAACCTTGCTCGTCTGCCGCCACCAATCCTTCCGTTACCGAATCGGTAACAGCCTGCAGGTAACCCTGGGTATGCAATAGAGCCCCGATGGTTTTCTCCTCTTTCATCTTGCTGGCAATCAGTTCGGAAATCTTGGAGAGAAAGCCTACATAACCATCCAAACCGTACATCAGTCGCTCCCTCTGATTATCCGTAAAGGCAATGAGACCAAGAACTCCAATCGGCTTCTCCCCGAGAATCGGGCTTGCAATATGCGCTGTCTCGTTACAGGAGAAACGAGCTCCGCATCCCTGACAGAACTCATCAACACGTGGATCGGCCAACCGCACAGGCGATCCAGACCTTAACGCATGTCCGAAGGCAGAGTCAGGGTGTACACTCTCCCCAATGCGATGCCAGTATGGGCCAGTCCCTGCGATTCGGACCATCTCATCATTAACTAGTGTGGCCTCCAATTTCAACACATCCGAAACGGCTTCAAGAATTTGCTGAAAGTCTGGCAAGTAACGATTTGTATGATCCATTTAGATTACTCCCTACCAAATAGCGGATCATCTTAACCCGCTGCTACTTATGTTACGTTTACTGTTCCTATACTGATTCGGTTAACAGAAGCATTCTCGACAGATTATGATTAAATACCCCTTGATAAGGATGACGGGCCATTTTCCCAGAAGGTTTCAACGAAATGACTATAACCACACGTACAGTAAAGAAAGCAATTTAAGGTAGGATTACATAGTTCCCTCCTAGAACCCTGTAAACCCCCCGTACAAACGAATAAGAAACACGGTGATATCCGTCATTTTATCCGTGTATAGTAGAACACCAAATAAAACCATCATGGTTCCCCCTATCTTCATAAGCCGATCTGAGTATTTTACAATGGCTTTTACTTTGCTTATGAAGAACGTCATAAGGAAAAACGGGATGGCAAATCCAAGTGTATACGCAAGCGTATAGTATAGAGCGTTTTCTGGATTTGTTACCCCAAGGACAATGATTGCGGATAAAATAGGCCCAACACAAGGGGTCCAACCTGCGGCATAGGTTATTCCTATAACCACTGATCCAAGATAACCCAACGGCCGGTTTTTTAACTCGATCTTCCAACTTTTCATCAAGATTTCCGTTTTGAATAGGCCAACCATTATGAGTCCCAACAAGACTAAAACAATTCCGCCAACTTGCCTTAGTAAATCTTGATAAGCCGAAAACAGGCTACCGAGTAACGAAGTGGATAACCCAAGCGCAAGAAATATAATAGAGAATCCTATGATAAAAAACAGGGTATGGAACATGGCCTGACGTCGGAATACCATCTGCCCTTTTTTTACCTCTTCGGCTGTAATTCCTGTGATGTACGATAAGAAAGATGGATATAGGGGTAGACAGCAGGGTGAAATAAAAGACAGCAAGCCCGCCCCGAACGCAAGTAGTAACGTTATATTTGATTCCACTTCAAACCCTCCAGTATGTACAATCCTCTATCATTCGGAACTAAAGTTTAATTTGATACCTAGTCGTTAACATGAAATTTTACTCCTTCTTTACCTTAAGGTTTTTAACAATTGTGACTATCAATTTAATAACAGGCAATAAGACTAGAAAAGCAAAGAAAAACGCAAGGATAGCTGGGGAAATTTCCTGTCGTCCGGCAAGTATAACTTGGTCCTTTTTGGTTTCAGTGGGAATGGTTTCTCTCTTAACTGTTCCGCTTATCATTGGTTTACTTTGAGCAGATGAGGGATCAGCTTGTAAAGACATTGGCGAAATTAGTTGTAAGAGGGAGACGATGAAAATACATACTATATGAATAAACCTATCCACGATTTTCCCCCTCGTACACCATTTTTGTATGATTACAATATACCTGTCCTGTTTTATGGTAAAATCTTTTGTATTTTGTTATACATAATCGTCTCGGTCATTTCTCCGATATACGTATCACGGATGATCCCATCTTTATCAATAAAAAAAGTGTGTGGAATCGGGCTAATTCTATATAATTGCGTTACGATTCGTTCACTGTCCAACCAGATCGGAAACGTTACCCCAACGGATTGCACAAATGGTTCAACTACGATTGGAGATTCTCCGATATTAATTCCAACGATAACCAACCCCTTATCCTTAAATCGCTGATATTGTCTCTCTAATGCAGGCATCTCCGTTTTACATGGTACACACCAAGATCCCCAAAAATTTAGAACAACTGCTTTCCCCCGATAATCGGAGAGCTTTTTAAATGTGCTATCGTCAAATTGTTTTAGGCTAAAATTTGGCGCAGCTTTTCCAACTTCCGGCCCCTTTTCTTTAAAAACACTAGAGTATACTGCGAATGCAAGCGCAAGTAATAATAAAGCCAAAATTCCGGAACGAACAAATAAACGTACACTTCCCGACATCTTGTTCCTCCTAATTAATTCCTCTTGTATTTCGATTCAACTTGTCTTCTTTCCAGCTAGCCAGAGCGAGAACAATTCCCCCGATAACAATGGCTGTATCTGCGGTGTTAAAAATGGGGTAGTTGATAATACGGAAATCAAAAAAGTCCACAACTTCTCCGTATAAGACCCGGTCAACTACATTCCCAAGCGCCCCTCCAAGAAACAGCCCTAGTCCGAGCTTCTGGATTCGATTTGTGATCTTTTTTGCATAGAAGGATCCTACTAAGACCACTACCACGGCAATGGTTATAAGGAGCCATCTTTGCCCAGCCAATATCCCCCAAGCAGCTCCGGGATTCCGATGGGATGTCAGATGAAATACATCCTGAATAAGCGGAATGCTTTCCCCAAGTTCCATAAAAGTTTTCACAATAAATTTTGCTATTTGATCAACACTAACAGCTACTATCATCCAAAAATAGACCATATGACACCTCATTGTTTTTTTACTCCTACCACTGATTCTGCAGGTGAAGGAAATCTTTCAGAAAACTTCACTAAACTGGAATATACCAGGGAAATATGGCAACCTGCCCTCCTCCCTGGTATAGGTTGTCTATTCCTTTACACGTAACAACCGAAGTCCATTCAAGGTAACAAGTAACGTTGCCCCTAAGTCTGCGAAGATCGCCATCCATAAGGTTAACCAACCGGGAACAATGAATGCCAGCGCGAGGGCTTTTATACCCAGGGCGAACACAATGTTCTGTTTTATGATCCGCAACGTGCTGCGGCTAAGTTTAATCGTAAACGGCAGTTTCGTCAGATCATCTGCCATTAAGGCAATATCTGCCGTTTCCAATGCGGTATCTGTTCCCGCCCCCCCCATCGCAATACCTACGTTGGACGTTGCAAGGGCAGGGGCATCGTTTACACCATCCCCGACCATCGCTACTTTTCCGTGCTCTTTCAACTGCTTGATGGCTTCCAACTTATGCTGCGGCATGAGCTCCGCTTTTACTTCGTGGATGTCTACCTGTTTGCCGATTGCTTCCCCTGTTGCACGGTTGTCGCCTGTAAGCATAACCGTCTTCTCGATACCCAAATCACGTAGTTTGCGAATGACTGCTTTGCTGCTTTCCCGCACTTCATCAGCAACGGCGATTAGCGCCTGAACTTCCTGTTCCGTACCCAGGATCATAACCGTTTTGCCTTGGTGTTGAAGGGTTTGGATCTTGTCCCGTAATCCCTGTTCGATTCCGCCGGGCAGAAGTTCTTCAAACAGGCGGGGACTGCCAATGTAATACAATTGTCCATTAACCGTTGCTTTTGCACCTTTACCAGTAATGGATTGGAAGTCGTCTGCCTTCCATGCCTCGAAATCAACTTTATGGTTATCTGCTTTGCGGACGATCGCAGAAGCAAGAGGATGTTGCGACCATTTTTCGATGGCACCGGATATTGCCAGCAGGTCTTTATCTTCCGGACCTTGAACACGCAAGAAGTCGGTTACTTCCGGCACGCCTTTCGTTAACGTACCCGTTTTATCAAAAGCAATCACTTTCAGTCCGCCGGCTTCTTCGAGGTGTACACCACCCTTAATCAGTACGCCGTTTTTTGCCGCATTCCCGATAGCCGTTACAATGGATACCGGAGTTGAGATCACCAGAGCGCAAGGACAACCGACTACAAGAAGAGCTAATCCGCGATAAATCCAGTCTCCCCACGCCCCGCCAAATAAAAGTGGAGGGACTAGCGCAATACCCAAGGCCAGAATCATAATTCCTGGAGTGTAATATTGGGCGAAGCGATCGACGAACGCTTGGGATGGAGCGCGCTCTGCTTGTGCCTCCTCGACCAAGTGGATAATTTTTGCGATCGTGGTATCTTCTACTCGTTTCGTGATTTCTACTTCCAGTACTCCCTCTTCATTAAGGGTACCGGCAAATACTTCTTCCCCAACTGTTTTTTCAACAGGAACAGATTCGCCGGTAATGGCTGCCTGATTGACGGCCGATCTTCCTTTGATTACGGTACCGTCCATGGCAATTTTCTGTCCCGGTTTGACAATCATGATATCCCCTACTTGGATATCGTCCACGGGTACCTGGATTTCCTGAGTACCTCGACGAATGGTTGCCTCCTTGGGGGCCACATCCATCAAGGAACGGATGGATTGTCGGGCTTTTTCCATCGAGAAGGTTTCGAGTGCTTCACTGACGGCAAACAAGAGTACAACGGTAGCACCTTCACCCCACTCGCCGATTGCCGCTGCGCCAATAATCGCCACAGTCATCAGGGTGTTCATATTGAAATTAAAGCGGACAAGCCCTTTTAATCCTTTTATAAATAACTCATAACCACCAATGAGGACGGATGCCGCATAGAGAAGAACCGACGGAAGACTTCCCTCACCATACTGCTCCCCGAGGAACCAACCTACCACCAAAAGGACTGCGGAGATTGCGGTGAGAATCGTTGATTTCTTTTTCCAGAACGGTTCTTTTTCAATTGCCCGCTGTTGTTTTTCGGGATATACCTTCAGTCCTTCAAAGGAACCTGCTTTTTCCAGTTCTTCGATTGATGTTTCACCATAAACGGTGACCTTGGATGCACCAAAGTTCACTTGCGCGTCTTGAACCTGTGGCAACTGTTTGACGTTCTTTTCAAATATCGACGCGCAGTTGGTGCAAGTAAATCCCTGCACGCGATAAATACTTTTTTTGGCTGCACTATCAGCCATGGTTTTTTCCCTCCTTGTAATGCACCATAGTCAGGTGGATCATCTGTTTTACATGATCATCGTCCAAAGAATAAAAAATCAATTTCCCCTCTTTTCGGTGCCTGGCCAATCCGCTGTTTTTTAACAGCCGCAAATGATGCGAAGTATTGGCAACGGTAGACCCGATAATATTAGCAACGTCACACACACAAAGCTCTTCTTCCTGGCATAAGGCATAAGCGATTTTCATTCTTGTTTCGTCTGCCAATGCCTTAAATATCCTCGCCATCCCTCGTACATCGTTTGTAGCAAGCAACTCTTTTCCGTGGGCAACTTTTTGCTCATCATAGCAGTAAATGTCGCAAGCTTCTTGTGTCATACAACCACCACACATTCCAATCCTCATTTGAGTGTTATTGTAAAACGATGTGAATCAAACAGTCAAGCCAATATTTGAACAAATTGAGTGAATCAATTCAAGTGAAAAATACAAATAATATTCATGGGTTAGTATCTGCATCTACAAAAGGAGATTATGACCGTTGAAAACTGGTAAATGGTTGCTTATCTTGGGGATTGGCATCGTAGTCATCGGGGCTGTGAGTTTGTTGAACAGATCGTTTGAATACGGCTATGTTCCCCCACAGAGTAAAATCCTGACGATTGGAACAGATAAGGTACAAACGCTGTCAACCAAACAGCAGCAGTTTGATGTGTGGGGACGATCTGTGTCACGGGAAGAAGCTGAGGACTTGAAGAAAACATCCGAAGGCCGCAAACTCCTCTCGTCGGATAACGGTGCAATTGAAGTGACCAACGAACTCCTTACTTTGGGACGGGAAGCGTTTTACAAAGAAACGTTTGGTAACGAAGTGTTTCTAACAGACATTCTCGGAATTGTAAATGGTCCGCTCACTCTCTCCAATTTTGCGAAAGCAATTATGGAACTAAAGGGGGAGGGTACCACTAACCTTCGTGTGGAGTTGGCACAGACCGTTACGGTCGGCGGAAAAAACTTTAAGAAAGGAGAAAAGATCGACACCGGGCTCGATGTTCCAAAAGGAGCGTATGCTCCACTAGGTATGCCCGTGAGCTATGCAGAAGGACGACCCAAAGTGGGTATCAGTTGCGCTGCCTGCCATGCAACTGTGGATCGGAAAACGAAAATGGTTGTCGAGGGGGTGCCAAATACGGATTTAAACGCAGGCTTGCTTTTGGCATTAGCAACGAATTCCACAGCGTATTTTACACATGCCCAAATTGACGATCTAAAGAAATATTTGAACAATTTGGATGGGACTGTAAAAGATTCGAAGGGAAAAGAATCTCCTTTACCTAATCCGAAGGTACTAGAAGATGCGGTTGATTCAACCTTCCTGAAATGGGCTCCTGGCAATTTTGATTCAACTATCGATCTCAAAAGTAACCCAAGTCAGATTCCAGATTCGTTTACATCGGGGGATCACCCGTATGGATGGAGCGGTTTTGCAGCTGCAGGCCCATTTAAGGGGTTAAGCGTGTTCAGCAACAATGTTCATGCCCAAAATTCAGATTCCCTCTCACAGTCAGAAATTAGCGGTCCCCTGTTCGGCATCGACAAAGAAGTGTATTTGGGAACGATTTTACGAAACGCAGCCAATCCAAAGTACCGTTTTACTCCCGAACGCGGGATGAAACCATCTCAGTTTTTTGCTGCTGTCGACCCGACACCCGGTGTTCCCGGTGTTAACGAGATGGTAAAACCACCTACGTTTCCAAACGTTTCAGTAATGGCTCCAGATGGGTTGTATCTTAGTTCACCAGGGTATCGTGTGGCGGAACAGGTTAACGGCATGGCTGCATGGCAAAACACGCTTGTACCACCTCAACGACTAGAAAAAGCCCCATCGAAGGAAACGGTTGAAATGGGCACAAACGTATTTCAGCGGGCAGGGTGTATAACGTGTCACGCGGGAAGTGCCTACACGAATCATCGAGTGATCTCAGAAAATGTCATCAGAACCGACCCGTCCCGTGCGAAAGCGTTAAAGAAAACGAAAAAAATATTTGTCGACCCGGTCTTCTATCCACCAAACACGCCCGTGCCGGTACCGCCAGGCTCCCGTACCATTCAAGTTCCTACTCAACATTTAGTAAGGAACAGATTGATCTGGGATTCGCGCACGGCAAATCCCCGGGTGGCTACAAAGTCCCCAGTTTGATCGGACTTTACTGGTCAGCGCCTTATTTGCACGATGGCGGAGTCGCTATTGGACCTAATGTAAACCGTGACGTGGGAATGGGAGGCACATTACTCCGAGGTGTAGAATCAGACCCAACCAACAGCCTACGGGCATTGGTAGATAAGCAGTTGAGAAAAAAAGTAATCATTGCCAATCAAGCTTCGAAGGACCTTCAATTTACACATACAAAAGGTATTGGGCACGAATTTTGGGTTGATGCTTCAACCGGATTTACTCGTGAAGAGCAGGACGCGCTAATCGAATATCTGCTTTCTTTGGACGGCAGGTCTACCCCATAACTGACAATACAAAAAAAGACCGTCTCACAAACGGTCTTTTTTGTCTACCTTGTTCCCAGCGCTTTTTTTACGAAATGAGTGACATCTGCTATATAGTCTTCAACCGAAATATCACGACGATAAATATAACAGTCTTCTACCGCTTGTTCCACCATCGACACGATAAGTCTTGCCGCCAAGCTCGGGTTTAGTAACGAATCCACTGATCCCACGCTTTGCCACTGAGAAAGTACGTGTTCAATCAAGTTATATAATGGTTCAAATAACTTTTCCCACTCTAATGGGTCTTCTACTACTCCTCCACCGTTGTTTAGGATCGCATAAACATCACGATACTCCCCCATTTGATAGCAGGCGGCTGAAATCCCCTTTGAAACCACATCCTCAAAGGTCTGAAGCCCCTCCGTTTCCCTCCGGACAGCGACCAAAACACTTTCCAGCATTTCTTGTGCGAGAGCAATGATCATGGAGTTTTTGGAGGGAAAGTACAAATAAAAGGTTCCCTGGGCCACGCCTGCTCGTTTTACAATTTCAGAAACTTTAGTGGCCTCCAGTCCCTTCTCAGCCAAAACTTCTCGTGCAGCTATCAGTATTTCTTTGCGACGATCATGTTTCATTATGTGTAAGCCCAAACTCCTTTAACATTGACATTACCTCATACGCAGCATCATTTGAATCCCATCTTTCGGTCGTAACGTAATGGAGGGCTCTAGAATCACGGGGTGATCCTTAACCTGTTCCAATTGGAAGCTTTGTGCAATGGTTGTAACAAGCAATACAGCTTCCATCATGGCGAACTGGTTGCCAATACATACCCGAGGTCCTCCGCCGAACGGAAAATATGCGTATTTGGGAAGATGCTTTTCTTCATTATCATCCCACCGCTCTGGCTTAAATGTCAACGGATCCTCAAAATATTGAGGATCATGATGCATAACCCACTGGCTCATGCCTATTTCAGATCCAGCAGGAATGTGGAACCCACCTATCTCACAATCTTGATTAGCCTCCCGGGAGATCCACCAAACAGGTGGTCGAAGCCTCATAACTTCTTTTATCACCTGCTCAACGTATTTTAATCGAGGCAGATCATCAAAAGTGGGTAACCTCCCTTCAAGAACTTGTTTAATTTCCGAAATTACTTTTTGTTCGACGTAAGGATGCTGTGCAAGGAAGTGCCATGTCCAAGACAATGTATTGGCAGTTGTTTCATGGCCTGCCAAAAACAGTGACATGACTTCATCCCGAAGTTGTTTGTCTGTCATGCGTGTACCGTCATCCTCATCATGTGCTTCTATCAACATCGAGAGCAGATCTCCTCGATCCCCGGGAATCGTTCTTCTTTCCCTGATAATGTTATAGATGATCGAGTCAAGCTTTTTAACAGCTGAATGCAGGCGGGTATCACCGGGGGTAGGCAATTTCCCAAGACCCAGCAGACTTAGAATTCGTTTGAACACACTGGTCATCTGGACGTTATATTCCTGCATAAGCGTTTCGATCGAATGACTGATGCTTTCTGACCCTTCACGAAGGTCAACATGAAACAAGGTTTTAGAAACGATTTCCATGGTAAGACGCATCATGTCTTCATGACTATTACGGACCTCATTATTTTTCCAACTGGATATCATTCGTCTGGTAAATTCAACCATAATGTCAGCGTAACCAGCAATTCGCTTGTGGTGAAACGCGGGTTGTGATAGCCGACGCTGTCTCATCCAGAACTCGCCCTCACTGGTAATTAACCCGTTTCCGAGGACAAGACGCATGACTGGATCCCGGTGATATCCTTTCGAGAATATTCGGTTTGTATTCGCTAACACATACTCAATGTGACTGGGGGTGTTGATCAAATAGGTATCCCGATCTTTCTCAATCCTGAGTTTTACAACATCACCATATTCTTTGGCACACATCGATACAAATCCAAGCGGATCACGTCCAAATTCTGCTAAGTTTCCTACTAATGGTGTAGCCTTGGGACCCGGGGGAACAGGATAACTACTCATAATTACCACTCTCCTTGAAATTTATGACTGACTGTCAGTCATAAATTTATTTTATTGGCCATCGTTTGTCAAGAATAATATGGAAATTAAAAAAGAGCGCATGCAAAAACAAAAGCTAGGAGTTCATGACCCCTAGCTGCATTAACGTTCATGATGAAATTTACGAAGTGTTTTCAGTGGATCTTGATCGTAAACATCGTGAGAAAAGGTGCTGTTTACGATTTTCCTCTTACTCTTTCACTCGCATTAATCGTAATCCATTTAACGCTACCAGAAGAGTTGCCCCCATATCCGAAAGGATGGCAATCCAAAGCGTTAACCAACCCGGGATGACTAACAGCAACGCAATGAATTTAATGGCTAGTGCAAAGGTAATGTTTTGCTTAATTATATTCAAAGCTTTTCGACTTAATTTTATAGCGAATGGAAGTTTTCTTAAATCGTCTCCCATCAATGCAACGTCTGCCGTTTCCAGTGCTGTATCTGTACCGGCTCCTCCCATTGCGATCCCAACCGTAGAAGCCGCTAATGCAGGGGCATCATTAACACCGTCTCCAACCATGCCTACGTTGCCGTATTCGGATCTCAACTGTTTAATAAAGTCTAATTTGTCCTGTGGCAACAGTTCTGCCTGAACATCCGATACTCCAACTTGTTCGCCGATGGCATTTGCGGTACCTAAGTTATCGCCGGTAAGCATAATGGTTTTTTTGACTCCAAGTTGATGTAACTTTTGAATGATTTCCTTACTGGATTCCCGGACCTCATCGGCTACCGCAATAACCGCGAGTATCCATTTTTCAGTTCCAACAACCATAGCTGTTTTACCTTGGTTTTGAAGTAACTTAACCAGTTGCTCTTGTTCATTATTGAAATCAACCGTTGGTAATTCTTTAAAGAGCTTTGGATTTCCAATATAATACGTTGTTCCGTTTACAATTCCCTTAATTCCTTTACCTGTGATAGATGAAAAATCATCTACCATTACATCAGAATACGATATTTTTTCCTGTTCCGCTTTCTTCATGATGGCTGATGCAAGGGGATGTTGGGAACGATATTCCAATGCAGTGATGATAGACAACAATTCTTTTTCATTCACTGTATCTTCCAACAGCTTGAAATCAGTTACAACTGGTACGCCTTTTGTTAAGGTACCCGTTTTATCAAACGCGATGGCTTTTAAGGCACCCATTTCTTCTAGGTAAATACCGCCTTTCACAAGAACGCCATTTTTTGCTGCATTTCCGATTGCTGACACAATGGAAATCGGAGTGGAAATAACCAGTGCACAAGGACAACCGACAACAAGAACAGATAAACCTTGATAAACCCACGTTGCCCAACTTCCATCAAAGAACAGTGGGGGAATAACAGCAACTAATCCTGCAATGACCATAATGATCGGTGTGTAATATTTTGCAAACTTATCGACAAAGGCTTGTGATGGAGCTCGTTCTCCCTGTGCTTCCTCTACAAGGTGAATAATCTTTGCTATAGTGGTGTCATCTACCAGCTTCGTTACTTTGACTTCAAGCAAGCCTTCCTCATTTAAAGTTCCTGCAAAAACCTCATCATCAATTGTTTTGCCAACTGGAACTGACTCACCTGTAATCGCTGCCTGATTAACGGCAGAGTAACCACTAACAACTACACCGTCCATGGCAATCTTTTGACCGGGTTTTACAATCATGATATCGCCAACGGCAATGTCATCCACATGGATCATCATTTCTTGCCCATTCCGTCTAACCAGGGCTTCTTTTGGGGCAATATCCATTAATGAACGAATGGATTGTCTTGCTCTATCCATAGAGAATCGTTCTAATGCTTCACTGATCGCAAAGAGAATGACAACAATCGCACCTTCTGCCCATTCCCCAATGATCGCAGCACCTATAATAGCCACTGTCATGAGGGTCTTCATGTCGAATTCAAATCGTATTAAATTCTGGAAACCAACTTTAAAGAGTGAGAATCCTCCAATCACAATGGAGGCTGCAAATAACAAGGAAGTGATGAGGTTTTCTTCCCCATTTATATTCTGGGAAAGATAACCGAAAACCAGTAATAATGTTGCATGTAGTAAAGTGCTGTGCTTTTTATAAAACGGATCTTTTACTTCTTTTTTGACCTCTTGTTTCGCTTCCCGTACTGGTTTTTCCGGGGTCACTTTCAGATTTTCAAAAGCCCCCGCTTTCTCAAGTTCTTCAATTGTTGCATGACCATATACGGCAATTTTAGAAGCGCCAAAATTGACTTTTGCGTCTCGAACTCCCGGAAGTTGCTTAACATTATTCTCAAACTTCCCTGCACAATTCGCGCATGTAAATCCCTCAACGTTGAATACGTTTTTGTCTTCTTTTACTTCCTGTTTAGCTACCCGTACAGGTTTATCGGGGATGACTTTAAGATTCTCAAAAGCACCCGCTTTCTCAAGTTCTTCAATCGTCGCATCACCGTAAACGGAAATTTTAGAAGCGCCAAAATTCACTTTTGCATCTTGAACTCCCGGAAGTTGCTTAACATTGTTCTCAAATTTGCCTGCACAATTGGCGCATGTAAATCCTTCAACGCGATAAACGTTTTTGCTCTCCAATGGTTCTGCTACTTTACTCAACTCCGACAACCTCCTTTTGATGTTCTATGGCTAAACTGATCATTTGTTTGAGTTGCTCATCTTCCAATGAATAAAAAACAAGTTTACCTTCCTTGCGATACCTGGCAATCCCCATGTTCCGCAGCAGCCGTAAATGATGGGAAGCAGTAGCCATGGTGGAACCAATTATATTAGCCACATCGCAAACGCATAATTCGTCCTCATCACACAGTGCATAGGCAACCTTGAGACGTGTATGGTCTGCTAGCACCTTGAATATTTGTGCCATATCATGAATATCATTTTTACTTAGTCGTTCCCTGACACGATTGACCTTTGCCTCGTCATAACAAAAGATATCGCATGTATCTCCGCGTTCCATTTTGAAAACACCTCACTCTAATATTCATTTGATTATTATATTATTCCTGATTTACTTGATTGTCAAAGACAAAATACAATTAAATATGAATGGGATGGCCAAGGGCAACTTCAGCAGCTTCAGCGGATAACTCCCCAAGCGTAGGATGAGCATGAATTGTTAGCGCAATATCTTCCATTGTCGTTCCCATTTCGATCGCTAAAGCAATTTCGGGAATCAAATCAGATGCTAACGCGTTACCTAAACAGCCTCATTAGATATTCAAATGAATCACCATGCAGCATGATCGAAATACCTAACGCGATGAAAACCAGCGGAACAATAACATTACCGTATTTCTCCAGAACTCTTAAGATGGCTGGGAAGTTTGCCAGACGATAAGCTAGGAAACACCATACTGCGACCATCAAAAGGAAAACCATCGCGATATATAAAAGTGACGCGTTCCCCTGGGCCGTGAAATATGGGATATAAATCCCTAAGTTATCACCTCCGTTGGCAAAGGTAATCGCAGCGACCTTTCCGGTCAATGGCCCAAAAAAACGGTTGTTCGAAGCACGGTTTTTTAGATCCCCTAATTTCTCAAGTGCTTCTTGCGCCTCATCTTCTTCCTCCTTTTTAAGGAACATTCGTATACCGAGAAAAATGGGTATCAAACCTAGAAAACCAGACCACTCAGGCGGCAAAAATGTAAAGCCGAAAGCGCCTAGCAAGCTCAGAATAACCAATAGACCGAATCCCAGGTATTGGCCTAGAACAACTTGTGTGTGACGCGCTTTCTCGATCTGCGCAAAAAAGATCATGAGCACAAAGATATCGTCAATATTTGTGACAATGAAAGTCGCAATAGCCGTAAGAATCAATGTGATCGACATTATGATTTACTCCATCCCTTTGTGTATTTGTTTATGCATTTATTACTTATTCTTATAGACAAATAAACATTTGAATAAATAATTGATTTAGTTGATTTTTTATAATAACCACCTCACTCTGTTGAACAGGATAATGTTTCAAAGATAAAAACATCAATCAAACTGTAGTTTGATTATTATCATAAAGCAGACTCTGAAAATAATCAAACACTTATTTGAATATGCAATAAGAAGGTTATTTCTGGAAATTGTGAACCGTCTATTTGGATGTTCCCTTTTGTGACTACTGTCAAAAAGCATACTTTATGAAACGTTAGAATACAGGTAGTATTCTATATGTCATAAAGTATGTTTTTTTATTTCGCAACATTTCAACTAACTGATATACTTTTTGACATGGATAATAGAAAGGAGTTGACCTTTTTGAAACTAGGGTACGCTCGCGTTTCTGCCAAGGATCAAAATCCAGAACGGCAGATTAAAAAAATGCGTGAACTTGGTATTGAAGAGCGTTACATTTTCGTTGACAAGCAAAGTGGTAAGGATTTTAATCGTCCACAGTATCAAGCGATGCGTTTAATTATCCGCGAAGGGGATTTGCTATATCTTGATGCACTAGACCGATTAGGTCGAGATTATGATGGGATCATTCGAGAATGGAAGTATATTACAAGAGAGCTAAATGCAGATATTGTTGTACTAGAAAATGAGACTTTATTTGATAGTAGGAAATTTCGAAGTATGGGCGATCTAGGAAAGCTAATGGAAGATCAATTTTTAAGTTTGCTTTCTTATGTGGCCGAGCAAGAACGTAAAAAAAATAAGCAACGGCAGGCCGAGGGAATAGAGGTGGCAAAAAATAACGGAGTGAGATTCGGACGACGTAAGTACGAGATAACACCGGAGTTTATTCAGGTGTATGATGAATGGAGATCTGGATTGATTACCGCAACGGAAGGAATGAAGCGTCTTGAATTAAAGCCAAATACTTTTTACCGACGTGTAAAGGAATATGAAAATCAACGAAAGGTGCGAGTAGCTTGCGCGGAAAAGAGCTCCTTACAATAGACCAGCGATTAGAATGGATGAGCCCTCCCAATGGTGAATGGGAACTTGCTACTTACTACACTTTCTCACAACATGATTTGGATATAATTAATCGCCACCGGCGAGACTACAACCGGTTAGGTTTTGCTGTCCAATTAGCATTACTCCGTTACCCAGGATGGAGCATAACTGATATAAAAGAGGTACCTGACTTCTTGCTTGAATACTTGGCTAAACAACTAGATATTGAGCCAGGAGTTTTTTCCTTATATGCCCGAAGGGAGAATACACTATGGGATCATCTGAAAGAAATACGTGACGAATATGGCTTTACTACGTTTACAACGAACAATTATCGTAGGCTGTTGAAGTTTTTATTTCAGCAGGCACTAGAAAACGGGAATGCTGTCCATTTAATTCGTGTGGCATTAGACGAGCTTCGTCGTTCAAAAATAATTCTACCAGCTATTACGACGATTGAGAGGGTCGTATGGGAAGCTCGGCATCGTGCCGAAGAACGGATTTATCGGCAAATCCATGAAGCTCTAACCTCATCGCAAAAACAGAAACTAGACAAGCTTATCGAACCTGTGATTGGTACCGGAAAAACAACTCTTGGTTGGCTTAAAGAGACAACAGGACAATTCTCCCCTGAAGCCTTTTTAAAGGTTATCGAACGTTTGGAATACATACGAAGTTTGCAGCTAAATATCGATACGAAAGCGATCCACCCCAATCGTTTAAGGCAGCTCTCGCGTTTGGGTGCGCGATACGAGCCGCAATCCTTTCGGCGCTTCCATGAAGCAAAGCGATATACAGTAATGGTGGCTTACCTTTTGGATCTTAGTCAAGATTTGGTTGACCAGGCATTTGAAATCCACGATAAGCAAATTTTAACCTTGCAATCAAAAGGCCGGAAGCAACAAGAGGAACTCCAGAGACAAAACGGTAAAGCCGTAAATGAAAAAGTAATCCATTATGCTGACTTAGGAGCTGCTCTTATCAATGCACGGGATGAGGGCATTGATCCTTTTGTTATGCTTGAAACGGTCATGCCGTGGGAAAAATTCGTTGAATCTGTAGAAGAAGCCAAGAAACTATCGCGACCACTTGATTATGACTATTTGGATCTTTTAGAAAGTCGCTTTAATTATCTTCGTAAATATACTCCGACCCTTTTAAGCGCATTGGAGTTCCGTTCAACGAAGTCAGCTGAACCGTTGATGAGAGCACTCGATACTATTCGAGAGATGAACGATACTGGTAAACGAAAAGTACCCGAAGATGCTCCTTTAGATTTCGTATCGAACCGATGGCAAAAGCATGTGTTTGATGAGGATGGGACTATTAACCGGCATTACTATGAGATGGCAGCTCTTACGGAATTACGAAACTATGTGAGATCCGGAGATGTTTCCATTGTCGGAAGTAGACAGCATAAAGACTTCGACGAGTATCTTGTATCAAAAAACGAATGGAAATCCACTCAGTCAACCGGTACCAAATTAGCCGTGAGTCTCAATGTAGAAGACTACTTAGAGGAAAGAACTACGTCTCTCCTCCGTCGATTACAGTGGATTGGTGACAACATCGATGCGCTTGAAGGAGTAAACGTTGAAAAAGGTAGACTACATGTTAATCGGCTTGAAAAAGATGTTCCAGAAGAGGCGAAACAATATAGCGCTGCTCTTTATGCCATGTTGCCACGGGTAAAGCTGACAGACCTACTTTTAGAAGTAGCAAGTTGGACTGGGTTTGACGAGCAATTCATTCATGCTTCAACCAATCGTCAACCTAAATCCGAAGAAAAATCGATTGTTCTGGCATCGCTCATGGCTATGGGTACCAATATCGGCTTAACAAAAATGGCTGATGCAACGCCCGGTATCTCATATCATCAAATGGCCAATGCTGCTCAGTGGAGAATGTACGATGATGCAATGAACAGAGCACAAGCAACACTTGTGAATTTTCATCATCGCCGTTCTTTAGCGTCCTATTGGGGTGATGGAAGCACATCTTCATCAGATGGAATGCGTGTGCAAGTAGGCGTTTCATCTCTCAGTGCCGATCCTAACCCACATTACGGATCAGGCAGAGGGGCTACTATTTATCGATTCGTCAGTGATCAATTTTCATCGTTCTATACGAAAGTTATCAATACAAACGCTCGTGATGCTGTACATGTCATTGACGGTCTATTGCACCATGAATCGGACTTATCAATTGAGGAACATTATACGGATACAGCCGGTTATACAGATCAGGTCTTTGGATTAACTCATTTGCTTGGTTTTCGATTTGCCCCACGTCTTCGCGATTTGTCTGACGCAAAACTTTATGCGATCGGAAAACCCAGTGAATTCCCGAAACTGGAGAATCTTCTCCGCGGTCAAATTGATATGAAGGTCATTCGTGAAAACTATGATGATGTTTTACGTCTGGCTCATTCTATTCGGGAAGGTAAAGTGTCTGGCGCACTTATTATGGGTAAGCTTGGTTCCTATGCTCGCCAGAACAAGGTCGCCAAAGCACTTCGAGAGATGGGGCGAATTGAAAAGACGATTTTTATCATGGACTACATCTCAAGCGAATCGATGCGCCGCCGTATCCAACGCGGATTAAATAAAGGAGAAGCAATGAATGCCCTGGCACGAGCCATTTTCTTTGGAAAACACGGAGAGCTGAGAGAGCGTGCTTTGCAAGATCAGTTGCAGCGTGCGAGCGCTTTAAACATTCTAATCAATGCAATTAGCGTCTGGAATACGGTTTATCTAGGAAAAGCTACGGATATACTTCGGAGTAAAGGAATTTTACGAGAGGACTTATTAAAACATATGTCTCCATTGGGATGGGAGCATATCAACTTTCTTGGTGAGTATCGCTTTGATCCTAAAGGAGTTACCACCTTAGAATCATTACGTCCGCTGAACCAAGGATAGCATAAAAGCCGGTTACACCCTTAGCGTGGTGAAAACCGGCTATTTTTGTACTCATAATTCCTTAGCGTTGTAAATCTGCGTTTTGCTGGCGGTACCCCTTGTGAAGAAATGTTCTCATCTATGGTTTCTTCGAGTTTGTTTTCAGCTTCCCTACTACCATTCGAATCGGTTGTATATAGCTTGTTATCAAGATCAAGGAAATAAATATGACTGTTTATATCCGGTAATATGGTGGGAGCAATGTTTGAATCAGCTTCCTTTTTCCAATTAATTTTGCCATTTTGGTCGATTGAATAAATATCCGGTTTTCTAACTACCGTCATTTCTGTTCCTGTTGGAGTATTTTTTTGTGTGATTTTACTATAAGTCGTAAAGTATAACGTGCCGTCATTCGCAACAAAAATTTTGCCGTCTACTGGGGAATCAATGGTTAGGGACCAATTCTTTTTTCCCTCAGGAGAAATGGAATATACTTTACCCTGTGCACTTGGTTCCCACTCGTTTGTTTTTCTCCCGCTTGTGCCAAAATAAAACCTACCGTCAGATGCAACAGCAATTGACTTTTGTAAAACAGCATGATCCGGATCATCTAAAATAAGCTCCCATGATGCATTTCCCGAGTAACAAGGGCTCATTTTTTGCACCGGCACTTTTGAACCTGGTTGTGCTGCTTGAACGGGTATAGTTCCTATCAGGATTGTTATACCTAGCATCATAAGAAGTACCTTTTTCAAATAACATTCTCCTCATTGTGTAAGTAATATTGCGGTATAAAGGTTCATTCTGTTTAACCGAACTTCCTCTGCACTCCCTGCTTGATATAAGTACCCTAATTTTTTCCTATTAAAACTTCAATTTTCTAAATTACTCAACATTAAATACGTTCAAATTGACGCAACACTGTAGCAGAGCCACTATCTGTTTTATCTAATGAAGCATACTCACGGTAAAAATGAAGAGTAGTGGGTTCTCTTTAAAATGGTCATCTGAAAGATAATGAACAAGGAGTACAACCTGCTTCATTCAGAATAGGTTGTACCCCAAACTTTTAGCCCCCTGAAGCGCGTATGAACCGATCGTAACTTACTATATTTTTCCATTTTCGGCTTCATCCTTCACTCTATTCCATTCATTTTTTTAATATTTCAGAGATTCTGGGCTTTCATTTTCCTAACAGGGGTATTTTAAACGGTGTTTACATGCTAAACAGAGAAATGATTAGGTTATTGCTTGGTCGAGGTCGTTCCGAGAAAATTCACTTGTTTGAGATGAACGGCATGTTTTCTAACATGACAACTATTCAATCCATAATCACAATGGGAAACCCAATAAATACGATGGTTTCTTCTCCATTACTGCTCATATGGGTATTAATTTGAACATTCACCTTTTTCCCCTTGCTACCTACAAATCTGGAAAGTTTCCCAGAATATCCTGTAACACTAACAGATGACTCTCCCCAAATTCCCTCCACTACAGTCCCGTTAAACTTATTCAGGAGAGAGGTGATGAACGATTTTTGAGTTGTAACATCCATTCTTGCAGGGTAAACCCCTTTTAACGAAACATTGATGACTGGCTGAATACCCGCGGATCTAAGCAACTCAGACAGTTGTTTGAAGTTTATTTCTAATTGTTGCTCTTCTTTCATTTGTCCAATTATTTCAACTACAATGAATGTTTTATAAATAATCTCGTTCGAAGTAACCCTCTCTCTTTCCCCTCCCCACACGAGGCGAAGCATTTGACCATCGGAGAGCTGTTTTTGTCCCTGAAATTTTATGAGATGTTCTCTCTGTTGTGCATCAGTGAGTTCTTGCAACGAAAGAGAAAAGGTTTTCTCCAATTTTCCCTTCATGGAGAGGACATTGGCGAGACTTTGGTTTCCCTTTAAAAAATTGCTGTGCTGCAAAGCCATTTTCTCCACTTTGACTTGGGAACCGGTGAATAATTGGTACAAAAAACGGGCGTCCTTTAATCCTCCTTCCTCAACTCCATGTACTGTTTTGACAGCAACAAACATTCCGGAAAGAAAGATTAGCCCAAATATTATGATAAACAACTTTTTTACATTTCCTTTGTACTTAATCCCCATATTAAACCCCTCCCTCCATACCAGTATGGCCCTATTAATCAACAGTTATTCTTACCAACAAAGAACCACGAACCTGTTTATACAACCATTTTTCGACAAGTCTACGTAGCATTTAGGCAAAAAAGCACAAAAAGCTACCCTGTATACAGAGTAGCTCTTAGGGCTAGATATTCAACTTAGACACGTTGTGGTCTCCAGCGTCGTAAAAACAACGTATTCAAGACCACAGATACGGAACTGAAAGCCATCGCAGCTCCAGCGAGGTTTTGAAACAATCTCCTACACACAAAAACCCAGTGCTCTCACACTAGGTTTAATTCTATACTTATGATTTAATTCGGAATTGCTTCAATTGCTCCTTCGTCAGTTCTGAAGGCTTAAGATTGTGTTCTGCACAATATTTATCTATCGCTCTGACATTGTATTTTATTCCTGTGTCAGTTGGGATAGCATAAACACCATCTGAAGAACCTCTCTCGAAATACTCACTTGTACTAATGAATGTTGCACTTAATCCTCGACTTGTAGACTTTACGATAACTTGTTTTTGGTGGGCCATACTTACACCCCCTATAATCTTATATAAGTTTGTACTAACTTTAAAGCAGCCTGGGTATTGAAATAAACTTCCGTTCCGTGAAGTACAATTGCACCTATCTTTTCGTAATAAGGAAGCATGCTGGACTTAGATTTAAGATACACATAACCGTCTAATTCATAAGTAAAACTTAAATAACATGCATAAGCAATCAAATGGAGTCCAACACCAGAATAACCTCTTGAAGGATAGTTTGATTTATTATGCGGAGCAGCTTCTACTAATTGTACGTGAACTAACTGATATGCTGGATCGAAATTTGGTTTTAAGGCGATAACTCCCTGAACTTTGTCTAAATCATTTTGTGCAAAAAGTCCATGTAATTCATAACCTTCTCGAATTGGATCTCGCCAGTTAAACAACCAACCGTTCGATTTTGTTATTTTATATCGACTGATGTCCATTGAAGATAATTTTTGAAATAAGACAGGGACCTTTTTGCCGGAATGACAATCAGTTAACATACTTTTTTCCCTTTAGACATTTTTTATATACTCATTATACCAAAGAAATGCACAGGAGTCGCGTCACCATTAATTTCAGAATTATTTCGAGCTACATTCTTACTAGGAATGTTCTTCGCCTAATTTATTTGTTCTCTCACCTGCTTTGTAAGGCTGATCTTTAATCCTGGTATTCCATCGAATTGCTGCCATTTCGTTAAAGACATAAATAAACCCATAATCCATTAACGAATTACGGGTTACGAACGAAATCGAAATCAAATGTCCTAACAAATTGAGTATGGCTTAACCAGCCGTAGGTTCATAGGAAAGACATCTGCAAATTTCGTATTTATTATCAGTTTGTACAATATTAATAATTTTATACATTAGTTTTTTTCCCAATCGCAACGGGCAGTAAACCAATTACCTGTCTTATTCATCCCAATGCTAACAGTATTGGGGTTACATATGTTCATATTAAGCCGTCCGGATTTTTGTCTAATAGTGAAAAAGGCACAAGCCTGCATCAGAGATGATGTAGGCTTAGACATTATAATTCAGAACATGAAATGGCCCTTTTATGAACTGAAATGAATAATGCATCCTGTAGTTTACATAATATCGGGCGAACTTATAGGATCGTTGTGAATACCTCCTTATTGTCGTTTTATTCTTATTCTCTTAACCTGGATAATTAAATTTTGTAATTACGTGTGCTTCCCCGGTCATTAGAATTTCCTTCCGTACTTGTTTTAGCAGATTGACGAACTACTTTAGCCCTTCCCTTCGTTGCTTCCAATTGAACTGCGGATACACCCAAACTATTTCTGAACCAGCCTTTAAATAATACTGAGAAAAAAATAGCTGCCCTATTGGCAGCTCATTTCGTTGATAGCTCGCTTTCTGTGACCCATTTGTGATTTTTTACCATTTCCCCACCGGTGGTTGGCATATAATCAACCATATAAACCGTAGTAGGTTGTGCTGAATCAATCGTAGCCGTTACACCATTCATTCCTTTCATATGTTCAGCCTGGACTATAACTTCCGCTCCTGGTTTATATGGCTCTGCGCCTGCATCTTTAATCTCTTCATGAATGATCCATTTATGATTTGTTACTCTAGGTCCGCCTGTTGTAGGAGTATATGAGATAGCATAGGCTGTGGTATCATAAGCACCTACAATTGTTGCTGTAGCACCGTTCATGCCTTCCATATGGTCAGTTTTCATAATAACTTGACTTCCAACTTTGTATGTTGGATTGCTTGCCTCTTTTAACCCATTTGGAATAGCTCCTGAACTGGAATGATCCATGTTCGCATGATCCATATTCCCGTGATTCATTCCTTGATCAACTGTTTCCTGGTTTTGATTAGGTTGATTATTTGGAGCTGCATTATTTCCGCATCCGCTTACAATCATAATTGAAGCGACACTAAGAATAGCTAACTGTTTTTTCACCTGAGAAACTCACCTCAATTTTTGGTTATTAATTAGCATTATACCTTCTGGGGGTATTTATTCATAACAAATATTGGGTATTTATTGCAATAAAAAAACCAACCCCATTATTTCGAAGTTGGCAAAAGAATGATAATTGAGATCAGACCTTATCGTGCTTGATTGACTGTATTTCATTGATCAAATTTCGATTTTGTTCCGAAAGCTCCGTTACTTTATTTTTAAGTTGCTGAATATCATCCGAAACGATCTCTTGTTTTCCATGTGCTGTATGGCAGCCCTTCTTGGAGAACATTCCCTTCATGCAAAGTAACATCATTAGCGGACAAGCAAGTAACGCTACGATCTGTAACCAAGTCATCGTTCCCTTTTTCCTCCTTTAATCTATAACCATAGTATAAAGCTGGAATTGTCATGAAAATTTGGTGAAATCCATGATAAAAGAAGGACCAGTACTTCCTATTTAGTACTGGTCGTATAACAATGCATTAATTAGATGATTGATTTTCATCTTGCGGGTTATTGGACTCCATAAATTTGCTACAGTTTTTCATCATTGCTTGTCCTTCAGGGGAGTTCATTTCATTCATCATTTTCATCATAGCTGGATTTTCCATCATCTTCATCATGTTAGACATGCCATCCATCATTGGTGGGTTATCCTGAGTGGTCTCGGCTGCATAAGAGACCTGACCAACTATTAAAAGTGCCAGTGTAGACAAACCAGCAATCAACTTTGTGCTTCTTTTCATGAGTAATTCCTCCTGTTTCATACTAATTAGTTGCTACACGATTAGTATAGAAAATGGTTGTGTTCAATCCTTGAGGAATCTTTGAAGAAACTTTGAAGTTAAGGAAATTCTAGTCGTCTTTTTTTTGTCTGATTTTCAGAAATTTATATATCACGGCTACAATCAACGCTGGTACACCCGTCCACAGACATATCTTTAAGAAGTTATGAAGATAAACGGACATCGAATCGTGGTCCATCATCCACGTAGCAGACATAGTCAAACAAGATAGGCCGGTGACAATCAATAACGCTACAATTAGCCAGTCACCCCATCTCATTTGTCTTCCTCCCACTATAAATTAATGTTTTCTCGCGTTTACTCACTCGTTCTTAGATTTTCAGCCATCAACATTCCAGAGAAGTGGGCGAATCATGTAATTATGGAATATTTTTCTGAATGAGCCGGTGGCGGGAATAGAGATTCGAATCCTTTTTCCAATCTGTGGGTGAATCGTATGACCGCACATTTGGATATCCACTCCATTCCCCTGACGGCTTACCCTCCCATGTCACGCTGGGTCTTCGCCCTTACATTCCTTCGTTCTGCCTCTCAAGAGGTGGACGCCGCTTCTTGCTCCTTTACTGGGTCGTTGCCCTTACGGAATAGATCCTGCGGCTGCTCCGTGCTTCTGTTGTTGGTTTATTTCCAAGCTCTAGTGAGAAACGGAAAAATGGTTTGAATTAAGCTGCCATCTGTAATTGGGACTGGCGCACAGGTCCTAAAACGTCGGACGCATTGTAGGGGATGCACTTCGTGCCTAATGTATAAAGTACACGGATGAGCTTCCCGCAGAGCGCCACGATGGACTGCTTCTTCTTAAGCGGATTGTGACTTCGCTTCGTAAAGTAATGATGCAAGGCCTTGAATTCAGCGTTTTTGGCGACCATTGGCATCATCGCCCGAAATAGCAAGGCTCTTAGTCGGGATCGTCCACGCTTGGTAATCGTGGACTTGCCCTTCTTTTTGCCGGAGCTGTTCTCTTTGAGATTAAATCCAGCAAGTCGGATAATCTGCTGCCCATGGTCGTAACCGCTAAGATCGCCAACTTCAGCCAAGAAGCCCGCCAGCGTAACAACCCCGATTCCTGGTATTGTCAGCATCTCTTTTGTACCTGGAATTTGTGCAAGCAACTCCTCCACTTGTACCATGATTTCTTCAAGCTGTCTGGAGAATAGCTCATATTGTTCCAGTAAGGCCCTAAGCTCGATCTTCGCCGCCGTCAGCCCTTCGGTAAGCCCAATCGAGTTTGCGGCAGCCTGAAGGAGTTGCGCTGCCCGCTTGGAGCCAATCGCTCGCTTCACGTCTTCCTTCCATCGACGGACGATTGCGTCAGCACCAAGTGATACAATCTCCTGCGGCGTCGGAAATTCGCTAAGCGTGATAAGCGAAGCCTTTCCTTCCCAATCCTTAAACACACGACTGTACTCCGGAAAGAAGCGATCAAGCCAGTTCTGGATACGTCGCTGGACTTGCCCGAAGTTCACCATCACCTTCTCACGAAGGTTCATGAGAATGCGAAGGTCGGCATAAACGCTCGTGGGCAATTGAGGCTCACTGTACTTGCCATTGCGGACTAAATCGGCAATGAGTCTAGCATCCTTGTAATCATTCTTCGTCGGTGAATTGTCTTCCAATTCTTTGCTTTTATTGACGTGATGCGGATTCACGATAACGACTTTGACGTTCTCCCGATGCAGAAATTCGGCCAGTGGAAACCAGTAGTGTCCGGTTGGCTCGATGCCCAAGGTAATGTCCGTCTTGGCGTATTGCCGCTGAAGCTCCTTCATCCACGAAACGAGTTTCGTCAGGCCAGAATGGTCATTGCTGAACACGCAGTCCTTGCCAAGCTCGATTCCGCGGAAATCGACAGCTCTGGCAACATGCGTTTTCTTCGCAATATCTGCACCGACAACAAGGGTTAATTCGGTAATTTGTTGAATCCGTTGATTCTGCTTTTTCGATTGCTTATACTTCATAGTGGAGTACCTCCTGTACGGGTAATTGTTCTTTGGGTGGAACGTTTCCCAGTTTACAGAAGGTGCTTTTTTCATTCAAACCCCAAATTCATTCATTACAGGAATGGCTCCTCTTTTGAATTTGAGAAAATAAAAATAGCCCTCTTCCTTATGGGAGAGTAGCTATAGATCATATCTTCCAATATCTTTCTTCTCGCTCGTCCAGAATGAATGCTCCCGTTTTTATGTCCACTCGGAGAAATGGAACGAACGGAACCTCCTCGCTGACTTTTGTTGATCTCTGCTTCCGGGTTGTTGGCTTCTTGGTTGCCACCATCCGTTGCTTGTTGACAGCCGCTTGTCTTGCCATGTCATACTCCACCTTTACCAAATATGCTGGAAGCCCCCGCTAGGAGAACGCTTCCCAAATGGTTAAACCCAATCCTATCGTGATTCCTGCCACAACCAGGGTCCAAAATCGCCCTTTCACCCTATGGACACCCCACTTCTTTAACCCGATTTCCGTTTGGCTTTTCGTAACGTAAACCATTTCTCTTCTCCCAAAAGATTGGGCTCTTCCGGAAACACTATTGTGATCTTTTTTCTCGACTGATCACCCCCCTCATGTGAAATTGCTGCTTCCTCCTCTGATTTGCACGTAGCACCTGTCGAATTCATCTCCTCATTCCGTTTTCTCTTCACTGTTTCTAACCACGCGAATGGTCTCCGTTTATCTTCCTTCCCCTCCGGTATTCGAACCAGTTCCCCCTTTACGAGTTTGGGTACCTGTAATTGCCCGTTCTTCACAAGCCTGGCGACAAAGTGATAGGCCGGCAATTCCATGAGCTGTGTCGGGGTAAACCGCGGTACTTCCTTTTCCGTCTGCGTAACTTTGTCCGCCGTGAATGCTTTTATTCCCATATGGGTGTCGTACATTTTCGTCTGGTTGACGCGTTTTTCTGTCCCGAATAACGCGCTAAACTTCTTTGCATCCGCTTCGTGTTCGCAGGCGAAAATCAATTTGTTCCGGCAGTTGGTCATAATGGTATCCTCCAAGCCGGGATATCCGTCTACCTTCAGCTGGGAAATATTTTGGATGGCGATTGTACACGCGTTTCGATATTTCCGCCCCAACGTCAATAGTCGGCG